>NZ_JBMPXW010000015.1:0-481 GCF_049367455.1 Acinetobacter lwoffii | reverse complement strand
AGGGGCTTAAAGCGTTTATCCATGATTCAGCTCCTCCAATTGTTGGCAAATATTATTAATTCGATACTGGCTATTTTCAAGAATTTCAGGTGCCAATTGCAGATGCTGCATGTGCTCGAGTAACCCCTGATAAAGTGGTAATTGCTCGATTAATACCGCTTTGATTTCTTGTGGATCAATCATCGTGCTTTCGGCGATCTGTTCAATGACTGAATGCCAAATTGGCATGCCACCATGATCATCTCGCTCCCAACGTGTAGTTCGGGCAATACCATCTGGATGGAGCCACATCGGCGCAAAATCAAATAATGGGGTTAGTTGAATGATTCCATTATTGAAACGTTGAATCGCTGTATTACGGGTATGATTGTCTTTATTGCCTAAAGCGACATTGGCAAGATCACGCTTCAAATATTCAAAGATTTCCTGTTTTGGTTCAGTACAGCATTGCATCAACAGGCTACAGATCTGGTTATGGGTC
>NZ_JBMPXW010000014.1:0-1604 GCF_049367455.1 Acinetobacter lwoffii | reverse complement strand
CGGCGCAAAATCAAATAATGGGGTTAGTTGAATGATTCCATTATTGAAACGTTGAATCGCTGTATTACGGGTATGATTGTCTTTATTGCCTAAAGCGACATTGGCAAGATCACGCTTCAAATATTCAAAGATTTCCTGTTTTGGTTCAGTACAGCATTGCATCAACAGGCTACAGATCTGGTTATGGGTCATTCTTACCCCAAAACCGGCTTTTCCTCCCAGAGAAGCAATACTTTCCTGGGCAATTCTTTCAACCTTCCCATCGCTGACTTTACGGTCAAATCGGGGAATAAATAAAGTCTTACCATGCAGCTCCAGTTCCTGATGAACACGAAGTCCCAGGTATTGGGCAATTTTCATATATAAGGCTTCGTGCATCAAAATTTTATCTAGATTCTGATCACTGCCACGACTGAATTTCACCAGCCAATGCTGTTTGACCTGATCATCTGTCAGCGTGTGATCCAGATAGAACAGGTCATCGTGACCTTGGGTCAGCAGTAATTTTGGCCACTCGCCCTGAATACCAGAAGAACCGGCAATAAAAAGTCCATAAGAGGCCAAGGATTCAATAAATTTTTCTTGACGTTCTACGACTTGGTCCAGACTAAAGCCATGATTCTGCTGAACAGGGAACTGCCCCTGTAGCCATTCATAAGCCTCTTTAATCCGTAAATTACCAATCGGATTGCCTGCACCCGCTTTTAAAAGCGCCCAGTCTGCTTGTTCCTGAGTATTTTCAGAAAAATTAAGCTGACGGAGTAATTCTTTACGACCATAACCTTGAGGTAACAAATCCATCAGGAAGGCCGGCCAGGTAGATTGCAAGGTATTTTGCACATTTACTGGTAAATGATAGGCTAGCGCATGCCCATCGCTTAGGTTCATATAAGAAATAGCATATTCAAATAGATATGATGTGCGCGTGGCTGCTTGCCATCCAGTTTGTTGTTGACCGACAATCTCAACAATAGCGCAATCCAGCCATTCATCTTCCTGATAAACCTGCAGTGTGCAATATTGATCCATAATTTTATTAAAATAGTAAAGTAAAGTGATTTTATTTATTATATACCTATTTTAATAAAAAACTAATTTTATCTTCTAAAAGTTCTTTACCATTCTAAAAGGCCTTTCTTCACTAGAATACAAGACCCATGAGGCTATATAACAAGATGTATCCTGATAGAAATCACGATATAACCCAATTCATCCAAAAATAAGTTTGGGCTAAAAGACCTACATCGACATATAGCTTATAAATTTAATAATCCTGTAATTTTTTAAATATCTGGGGATATCTAGCCCTTACTACCTATAACTGCTTTTCTTTTGAATAAAATTTTAAGCAGTAAATAAAGGACTCAATCCCTGTTTGCCAGTAATTTTCGGTACATGCTTGAACTCCGATCTGCCGGAAAATGCGCTTCTAAAGATAAATCCAGAGGTAAATATTCAGGTTTCTGATTTTCTACAATCACACGATCTTCCTCGAAAATTTTCATATTGAATGCATAGGCATCTTCAACCGGTAAATCTTTATCATAATTGCGGCAAATAGGCGCAAAAAGTCGTGTTGAACGTGCAGTCATCGGTGAAGCCGC
>NZ_JBMPXW010000013.1:0-10437 GCF_049367455.1 Acinetobacter lwoffii | reverse complement strand
GTTTTCAGTTGTTAAACCATTCTTCTTCTCTAAAATTCCCGCAAATATCAATTAAAGCATCAGCTTCTCATCAGGATTTAACCCTGATTTCTAACTTTAAACCAAAAGCATCCAGTAATTTCTGCATAGACTTGAGTGTTGGATTTCCTTCAGGTTGTTCCATTTTCTGTAGAGTCTGGGGAGCAATCTTGGTAATTTTAGCCATATCGTTGAGTGTGAGGTGCAACTCGGTACGAATGAAGCGAGCAACCTGATGAAAAGGCCAGTCAGGATTGTTGCTGACGGTTTCAAGTACAGATAATCTCTTTTGCATCTGTTGAATCGGGGTCAGGGGCTTAAAGCGTTTATCCATGATTCAGCTCCTCCAATTGTTGGCAAATATTATTAATTCGATACTGGCTATTTTCAAGAATTTCAGGTGCCAATTGCAGATGCTGCATGTGCTCGAGTAACCCCTGATAAAGTGGTAATTGCTCGATTAATACCGCTTTGATTTCTTGTGGATCAATCATCGTGCTTTCGGCGATCTGTTCAATGACTGAATGCCAAATTGGCATGCCACCATGATCATCTCGCTCCCAACGTGTAGTTCGGGCAATACCATCTGGATGGAGCCACATCGGCGCAAAATCAAATAATGGGGTTAGTTGAATGATTCCATTATTGAAACGTTGAATCGCTGTATTACGGGTATGATTGTCTTTATTGCCTAAAGCGACATTGGCAAGATCACGCTTCAAATATTCAAAGATTTCCTGTTTTGGTTCAGTACAGCATTGCATCAACAGGCTACAGATCTGGTTATGGGTCATTCTTACCCCAAAACCGGCTTTTCCTCCCAGAGAAGCAATACTTTCCTGGGCAATTCTTTCAACCTTCCCATCGCTGACTTTACGGTCAAATCGGGGAATAAATAAAGTCTTACCATGCAGCTCCAGTTCCTGATGAACACGAAGTCCCAGGTATTGGGCAATTTTCATATATAAGGCTTCGTGCATCAAAATTTTATCTAGATTCTGATCACTGCCACGACTGAATTTCACCAGCCAATGCTGTTTGACCTGATCATCTGTCAGCGTGTGATCCAGATAGAACAGGTCATCGTGACCTTGGGTCAGCAGTAATTTTGGCCACTCGCCCTGAATACCAGAAGAACCGGCAATAAAAAGTCCATAAGAGGCCAAGGATTCAATAAATTTTTCTTGACGTTCTACGACTTGGTCCAGACTAAAGCCATGATTCTGCTGAACAGGGAACTGCCCCTGTAGCCATTCATAAGCCTCTTTAATCCGTAAATTACCAATCGGATTGCCTGCACCCGCTTTTAAAAGCGCCCAGTCTGCTTGTTCCTGAGTATTTTCAGAAAAATTAAGCTGACGGAGTAATTCTTTACGACCATAACCTTGAGGTAACAAATCCATCAGGAAGGCCGGCCAGGTAGATTGCAAGGTATTTTGCACATTTACTGGTAAATGATAGGCTAGCGCATGCCCATCGCTTAGGTTCATATAAGAAATAGCATATTCAAATAGATATGATGTGCGCGTGGCTGCTTGCCATCCAGTTTGTTGTTGACCGACAATCTCAACAATAGCGCAATCCAGCCATTCATCTTCCTGATAAACCTGCAGTGTGCAATATTGATCCATAATTTTATTAAAATAGTAAAGTAAAGTGATTTTATTTATTATATACCTATTTTAATAAAAAACTAATTTTATCTTCTAAAAGTTCTTTACCATTCTAAAAGGCCTTTCTTCACTAGAATACAAGACCCATGAGGCTATATAACAAGATGTATCCTGATAGAAATCACGATATAACCCAATTCATCCAAAAATAAGTTTGGCTAAAGACCTACATCGACATATAGCTTATAAATTTAATAATCCTGTAATTTTTTAAATATCTGGGGATATCTAGCCCTTACTACCTATAACTGCTTTTCTTTTGAATAAAATTTTAAGCAGCAAATAAAGGACTAAATCCCCGTTTGCGTAGTAATTTTCGGTACATGCTTGAACTCCGATCTGCCGGAAAATGCGCTTCTAAAGATAAATCCAGAGGTAAATATTCAGGTTTCTGATTTTCTACAATCACACGATCTTCCTCGAAAATTTTCATATTGAATGCATAGGCATCTTCAACCGGTAAATCTTTATCATAATTGCGGCAAATAGGCGCAAAAAGTCGTGTTGAACGTGCAGTCATCGGTGAAGCCGCATTCATGATGACCTGCTTGGCATCATTCGGAAAATGAATCGTAAGGGTTGCAGTAAAGGGTAGGCTCACTTCAAAATGACGTAACCATTTAAAATCTTCCTGGCCACGCTGCTCTGTTCCGATCGGATAACGTCCCACACTACTGATATAATCTGCATTAAAACCAACATCCGTTTCTGTCGTACTGTAATCAGGAACTTCTACATCCTCCGGATCACCAAAAGTATCGGGATGCACCCAGGCAAAATGTGCCACATCAATAAAACCTTCGAGCTGTCTTCCTGCAAAACATTGAATGTCTATCTGAGGGCAGACCAGTTGCTGATACTCAGCATCATCCCAAAAAGGCATATTAGGAATATGAGGTTCTGCATCTTTTGTAGCGCTTAATGAACACCAGATCAGACCATACTTTTCTACCGCAGCATAAGTTTTCAAATGGAAACGTTCCGATATTGTATGCTGAGGATGTGCAGGAATACGGTTGCATTTACCTTCATTGCCAAAGCGTAAACCGTGATAACGACACACCACGCCTTGGCCGTCATTTTTTCCCAAGCTTAAAGGTACACCGCGATGCGGACATGCATCTTTCGCCACCACCAGTTCATCGTTCATTTTATAAATCACCAGAGGCATATCAAGCAGCATGCTACTTGTTGGCTGATCTGTAATATCACGCGCAAGTGCAATCGGATACCAGTACTGAGCCAAAAGATTCCAGTCATGTTCCTCGAATGTCATATGGACTGGTAAGTCGGGACTAAAAGCGGCGATATTTGTATTCATAATGGGTTCTGTGTCATGACCTTTAGCTGGACTATAAAACAGCAATGTGTTCTATGAAATTTCAATTAATAGGACATAGGATTGCGTAAATCAGAACACTGACCAGCGATTAAAAACAAAATAAGCATCTTTCCAGGTTTTTTATGTTCAACCACGCAAATATTGAGATGGGATATTTCTAAGCTTAAATTTCGCTGAAAATAATCTTTTAAAGCCTATGTTAGCGCTGTCGATATCGGCTCTACCACTGAACTGGCTTTTTTGATGACTTATATCATTGGCGCTATCTGTGTATGGAATATCCCACTTGCTGCAGGGATGGCGGTTCTACTCACGATCATCCTGATGGGCAAACAGACATTGCATCAATTTGCCGGAAAAACGATCCAAAGCTATGAGTTAAGAGATGGCTTACTTTTATTGGCTTTGATATTGATTGCGTTGCCGGTCATGCCCAATAAGCCCTTGTGGGGCGCCGTACTGAATCCCTATATCATCCTTAAACTACTCATTTTAATCTTGATTGTGCAGTCCATGGCACATGTGGCAAAACGAATCCTATCCAATGATAAGGCTCTCATTTTATCTGCCTTAGCCTCGGGATTTGTCTCCAGTACGGCCACGATTGCCAGTTTGGGCATGCAAGTCCGATCCGGGCGGGCCAGTGCAAAATTAAATGCAGGCGCCGGATTGATCTCCTGTATTGCCACCTTATTACAGCTCTTGCTGATTGTTCTGGGAGTGAGCGTAGAGTGGTTCAAGTTCCAGCTGATTCCGAGTTTGGTGGGGATCGGAATTTTATGTATTGCAGCCGGATTCTTGATTTATCGAACTCCCCAAGCGGATAACAGTACGACCATCAATGAAATACGGCTTTGTTGCACAAACCTATCTGTAAAGGGTTTTTCAGCGATATAATTTTCAAATGAAGAAGCCTACACACAAAATCTACCGCACAACCAATTGGCCCGCATATAACCGAGCACTCATGAGTCGCGGAAATATTGCCATTTGGTTTGATCCTGCTACGCAATGGTATGCTCCATCAAAAGGCAAACAAGGGCGAAATCAAACCTACTCCGACGCAGCTATCCAATGCTGCTTAATGATTAAATCCTTATTCCGTCTATCTTTACGTATGGTCACTGGCTTTGTGCAAAGTCTGATTAAACTTTGCGGATTAAATTGGACCGCACCAGATTACAGTACGCTTTGTAGAAGACAAAAGCATATTGATATTGCAATCAGCTACCAAAAAAGTAGCGATGGGCTGCATCTACTCGTAGACTCTACAGGCATGAAGTTTCTAGGTGAGGGCGAATGGAAACGCAAGAAACATGGAGCTGAATATCGTCGCCAATGGCGTAAACTACATATTGGTATAGATGCCAAAACCCTACAAATACGCGCTATTCAGCTCACAACCAATAATGTCAGTGATTCACAGGTGCTTGGTGATTTACTTAATCAGATTCCACAAGATGAGCAGATTGACTCTGTTTATACCGATGGAGCTTATGACACCAAGCAATGCCGTCAGGTCATTGCAGATCGGCAAGCACATGCGGTGATTCCACCTAGAAAAAATGCGAAACCATGGAAAGATACAAAGAGTAGCTCGCTAGAGCGAAATGAATTACTTCGAACAGTTAAACGTTTAGGCAGGACATTATGGAAAAAATGGTCAGGCTATCATCGCCGCAGTTTGGTGGAAACCAAGATGCATTGCATCAAATTATTAGGCGATAAATTAATGGCAAGAAGCTTTCCTAGTCAGGTGAATGAAATTCATGCACGTGTAGCAGTCCTCAACAGATTTACGGAATTAGGTCGACCACTTACCCAAGTTACGCCTTAAATTTGGCTCAATTAGGGGCGCTTTGTATTTCAAATCTTTGTGCAACAAAGCCCCTCTAAGCATCTTAATATCCTCATCAGGTTTGGCTGAAATTACTATAACAAGAGCTTACTTTTGCGAGGGTAAGTATTTGTTGGAAACATTTTATAAAAACAATTTTTTTTAAATATGAAAATCCAAAGATTAAATAGATGAAGATAACGGTCAGCTAGAACCGCTATCTTCTGTGCCAGATTAGCCGTTAATAATACTGCCGCCATTCACATGAATCACCTGACCTGAAATATAGCTGGCTTCTTCACTGGCCAGAAATAAATACGCCGGTGCTACTTCACTTGGCTGGCCCATGCGGCCCATTGGGGTACTTTTACCAAAATCTTTAAGCTGTTCTTCATCAAAACTGCTCGGAATGAGTGGGGTCCAGATTGGGCCCGGAGCGACACCATTGACGCGAATGCCCGTTTTATTTTTTAATAAATTGGTGGAAAGGCTTCGGGTAAATGTAGTGATGGCACCTTTCGTGCTGGCATAGTCAATCAGCTGATCATGTCCGTGATAACTGGTAATACTGGTGGTATTGATAATGCTGTCACCTGCTTGCATATGCGGAATCACCGCCTGAGTCAGGTGGAACATCGACAGAATATTAACATTAAATGTTTTAAGTAATTGCTCGGGCGAGATATCGGTAATACTTTCTTTCGGGTATTGAACCCCGGCATTATTGACCAGAATATTAATCGTTTTAAATTCCTGAAGGGTCTTTTCCACCATTTTCTTGATTTCATCTTGATCTTGTAAATCACATTGAATCAGCAGACAACGGCGGCCTTCATCTTCCACCATTTTTTTGGTGTCCCGTGCATCCTGATCTTCATCCAGATAGCAAATAGCGATATCTGCACCTTCGCGGGCAAATAAGACCGATACAGAGCGGCCAATTCCGCTATCACCACCAGTAATCAAGGCAACTTTGCCTTTTAATTTTTCACTGCCTTTATAATGCGGTTTAATAATTTCCGGTGCAGGGTCCATTTGGGTTTGCACGCCAGGTTGATGGTCTTGGGTTTCAGTTGAAGCTGGGGTTTCAGGATAATGATTCATATCTTTTCCAATTCCAATGATTGTGGCCATATAAGAAAAAATATATTAGAAGCTTTTGGGCAAAATGAGGCTGGACTCACTAACATTTCATAACAGAATGTATTCGAGATTTATCAATTATTCATTGAAACGGATCAGGTTGACCAATCAGAACAGAAAAAGCTAATGGAACAGCTTCTGGCTACACTTAAATAGTTAAGGTGGTCTTGAAAGGTGAAATTTGATTAGGAAAGGTAAAGTATCAACGGAGATTTAAAATCTAGACATACATAGGCCTTTTTTACTGGGCTTGTATATAAAATAAATGGAGAGTTTGTTAACTCTCCATTTATTCATTCTGATGTATTTAAAAAATTTCTATAGAAATAAATTAAAGATTATCACTTAAATTAATTCTGGCTTGTGCTGCTTTTTCCTTTTTGACTGAGGTTTTACCCCAGTTAAACTTTTGTGCGCAGATGCCTAAGCCTACAATAAATAATGCAAGCACACTGGTATAAACCACTTCTTTAAAATACGTCCCCTCAATAATCATGGTAATTAAAGCGCCGACAATAAAGATAATGACCAGATAAGTGAGCCATGGGAATAACCACATCTTGAATGGAATATTTTGTCCTTCAGCTTCCAGTTTTTTACGTAACTTAAGCTGAGAAATGGCAATAGCAAGATAGACATATAAAGATACGGTACCCGTCGCTAACATCAAGACATCATAAATATTCATACTTTCGGTGGCAGTCAGATAAATCGCCACGAAAGAAAACAGGCTTGAAAAGATGACACCTACCCATGGGCTGTTATTGCGGTTGGTTAAACCGAAACTCTTTGGTGCATCTCCACGTTTGGAGAGGGAATAGACCATGCGTGAACAGGTATAAAGTGCGGAGTTAAAGCAGCTACATACCGAGGTGAGCACGACAAAATTAACAATATGGCGTGCTTCTGGAATACCGAGTGCAGTAAGCGCTACGCTATACGTACCCCAGGTCGGATCTTTCAATAAAGGATTATTGTGTGGAATCAGGCAAACCGTAATCAACATTGAACCGACATAGAATAAAATGATACGCCATACAATTGAATTAGCGGCCTTACGAATTTCCTTGGCTGGATCTTTGGTTTCAGCTGCTGCTACGGTGACAATCTCTGCTCCCATATAAGCAAACATTACACCCAATAAGGCCGTGATCACCGATGAAAACCCATTAGGCATAAAGCCTTGAGCGGTTAGATGAGTTGTACCACCGAGCATAGAGGCATCGCCCCAAGGCCACAGGTGCATCACGGCCAAACTACCAAACACCAGAAACAGTACAATGGCAATGACTTTAATCAGGGCAAACCAGAACTCGAATTCACCAAAGTTTTTTACGTCACGGAGGTTAATCCAGACCAGCGCTACAGTGACCAGAAGCATATAGCCCCAGATCGGGATAAATGGAAACCAGCTATTTAAGATTTTCCCGGCGACAAAGGCTTCCCAGCCCATGAGCAAGGTCCAGAAAGACCAGTATAACCAGCCGATGGAAAATCCGGCCCAGCGCCCGATTCCTCGGTCCGCATAGGTTGAAAATGAGCCGCTGTCGGGATTCAGTACCGCCATTTCTCCCAGCATACGCATAATGAGTAAAACTAATATTCCACCTAGAGTATAGGCAATGAGTGCAGCAGGTCCTGCAGAATAGATGACATTACCGGAGCCGACAAAGAGTGCTCCACCAATGACGCCGGCAATTGAAATCATGGTGAGATGGCGTGATTTAAGTCCGTTTTTTAAGCCGTTTGATGATTCGGAATTGGAGAAATGTTGATGTTCTGCCATATAATTTCCCTTAATATCAATAGCGTAGCGGCAATAAAATTCCTTATTTGGCTTACGCTATCTTATCCTTTGAAACTGTAACCGAATTCATCAGTGCTTGACCAATATTAAGTTAATCTTAATAAAATGAATCCTTGTAGCCCTATAGACAGGATCACACTTTGATTAAAGTACGGTTACATGCTGTTCATGTATGCGGTTAATTTCTCTTTTTTGTTGTAAAGTGACGAGAGCCATTTTTGAGCAATTCAAAGGAGCCAATTGGCTTAAGAGATAAAAAATATAAGCAGGCAATATTTACAGAAAAATAAAGCTTACCTAAAATATCAGGCTAAAAGCAGGTTTACGTTCCCTTTAAAAATAAATTAAAAGCTTTTTGATTTTAAAAATATAATTGTATTGATCCCTGAGTTTTTACTAAGTTAAAGTGCGGATCCCATGCTCGCGCAAGCACTTTAACAATATCCCGAAAGCCACCAGAATTTCCTGTTCACTCACACAGGCAAAGCCCAGTAATAATCCTTTCTGCCGGGTGGAATAATGTTTGGTATAGTATTGCGATAAGGCTCTGACCTTGATTCCCAGTTCAAGCGCTTTGGATGCAATCAAGACATCATCACTGCTGCTGGGCAATTTTAAAATCAGATGCAAACCGGCGGCGGTATTGTATTCATGCAGAAAATCTTCACCTAAATGTCGGCGAATCAGGTCAATTAAAAAAGCGTGGCGTTTGCCATACAATAAACGCATTCGTCGGATATGCGCTTCATAATGTCCTTCACGGATAAATTCAGCGAGTGTTTGCTGATCGATTAAGTGACCACCACGATAAAGTTCCGAAGCTACAATTCGCAATGAAGAAAAGAGCTGTTTTGGTACCACTAAATAGCCAATACGCAGGGCCGGATAAATCGTCTTACTGAACGTCCCCATATAAATCACCGGAGAATCCGGCTCTAAACCTTGTAAAGAAGGATAGGGCTGGCCCGAGAACCTGAACTCGCTGTCATAATCATCTTCAACAATCCAGCTATTGTGCTGGCGTGCCAGTGCAATTAACTGTTTGCGCCGTTCTAAACTTAAATGTGAGCCCAAAGGATACTGATGCGACGGCGTCACAAAAATCAGTTTAGGTGGTTTCTTGGGATGCAGATCGGGAATAATCCCTTCCTGATCCACCGGTAAGGAACGTAGATTGACGCCATTAATTCGTAAAATATTACGCGCGCCCCAATAGGCTGGATCTTCGATCCAGACCTCATCGCCTATGTCGCTTAAAGTACGCGAGACCAAATCAATCGCCTGATGGGTGCCTTCGGTAATAATGATCTGATCAGCATCGCACTGCACTGAACGGGCAATTTTCAGATATTCTGCCAGCTCCTGACGCAGTTCTAGGGAGCCACCGGCATTGCTGTAAATCAGGTTGTTAACTTGAGGTTCACGGCTCAAACGCGTTTGGATTTTGCTGAAAATATGATGCGGAAATTCGGTTACATCGGGTGCGCCCGGTACAAAGGCTCCCCATTGATAAGGCGAAGCCGCGGAATAGCCGAGCAAGTAAGAACCGCGTTGCGACAGATTATAATTTTGCTGTGCTTTTTTTTCTGCAACGGCAGGAGAATTCTGTTCTGCCTTCACCAAAAAGGATTCGGATAATTTCTCTACTACCCAGGTACCTTGACCGGTACGGGCATCAACATAACCCTGTGCCTGTAATTGTTCATAGGCATTTAACACCGTATTACGCGATACCTGAATCTCTTTAGCCAAATCACGTGATGCAGGCAAGCGGGTTTTGGGAGCCAATACGCTATCAATAATCGCGTTACGCAAGCAGCGGAACAGGCGCATCTGTAATGTTCCTGTGACATCTTGCTGCAATCGCTGCAGTAAATAATCTCCAAGCAAGCTACGCAATTGGCTCTCTCCTACAAATTTGAAATGGCTCTCGTGAGAGCGGTATTGCTAGGTGCAAAATAGTCTGATCAGGCAGTCATTGTAAAGTGTCTTGTATGCGTTTTGATCATGTACCTGCGGCTTGAATGCGAGCATACAGGCGGGCAGGCAATATACACAGATACCGATTAAAACTAAAGCGGAAAATCTAGACACTGATTTTGTTTGGAGCGCGCTGAACTAAGACCTGAATCAAGCAATGATTGCCATAACAGCCGAATAGAGATGTGTTGCAGCCGCCAGGACATACGACTGCATATAACAAAAGGATCATAGAATGAACATGATGATGAAAGGATTGACCTATACCGAGCAAGGTACAACGGCCTGGAACAATTATCTTAAGCAACTGGATAAAGTAGCGCCTTATCTGGGTGAGCTGAGTGAACGACTGGACATGCTGCGACGCCCAAAGCGCAGTTTGATTGTCGATGTCCCGGTCATTATGGATGATGGTACGGTTCAGCATTTTGAAGGCTATCGTGTTCAGCACAATTTAACCCGCGGTCCGGGCAAAGGCGGTGTGCGTTTTCATCCAGATGTCAATTTGGATGAGGTGATGGCTCTGTCAGCCTGGATGACAATCAAATGTGCTGCTCTAAATTTACCTTTTGGTGGAGCCAAAGGCGGTGTGCGAGTCGATCCGAGCCAGCTTTCCAAACGCGAACTGGAACGCTTG
>NZ_JBMPXW010000012.1:0-22568 GCF_049367455.1 Acinetobacter lwoffii | reverse complement strand
TCGTTAATTTGTTTAATAGCGAGCTCAAGTACACTAGTTTTAAAGCGTTCCATACGCTTGTACTCAGTATCGAGTACGCCAATTCTTTGACGGAAATCACTTAGCTCTATAATTGGAGTAGAGCCCGTACTTCTCCAAGCAATTAATAACTCATATAAACGAACAGCATAAGCACTACTGAGATTACTAACTTGCTGCAATTCGTATTTAGTAAAATGCTCTTCTAAGCGCGTAATTAATGGAACTATGGCAGGGGCAAAAATAAGCTTAACCACTGCTTCATTATCTACATATCCAATTTCACTAACCCAACGGGATCTATAGTTCTCAATATTCCCTCTTTCATTTATTTTTTGATAGCTGAATTGTCTTGCGAATAAATCATTACAGGCATCTTTTAATGCCTGATAAGCGGTATTGCGATGTACGCCAAATTGATTGATATAGCTTTCTGCATGGACAGTTAAGGGATCATTAGCATTAATCCCTTTCCCACTTTCTCTTGCCTCAACAATAGCTAATAAAATTAAACGTTGTTCTACTAAATCTAAGTTATAACTTGCATTAATTAAGGCATTGTCTTTTACAACTAACTCTCTCATGAAGCACCAGTATTATTTATTATGCTATGACACCTTAATTAATTTTAGTGCTATAAGCAAGGTAAACGGTGTCATATTGCAAGGTAAACGGTGTCATATTGCAAGGTAAACGGTGTCATATTGCAAGGTAAACGGTGTCATATGAAGTCTAGAAGCCTTTATTTACAAGGCTTTCAGCTTACCTAAAAGCATTTAAAAACTTTAAAATAATTAAAAGCCCAGGCAAGGAAAAATTGCCCTATGTTTTCGCTACGCTCAAACTCTATTGAACTTCGCTTTCGCTCAGTTCGTAGGGGCAATTTTTGGCTTAAAATTTCGTGACTTTTTAAAAAAGAAAAGCAACTAGGAATTCGCTTCGCTCATAGAACTTTTTCACTCGCTTCGCTCGACATAAAGCCACCGTAATCAGTTCGCACCCATTCGGGATGCTCTGATTCTGAGTTCTTGATACACAGGGGAGCCTGTAATCAGGGAAAAACAGGTGAGAAAATTTAGATCCCTGTAGTTCGCTCGTAGACACTCGCTAAATGCTCTCATTTGCGATTTAAGAGTTTTTTCTTAACTCAACTATAAAATCTACTGTGGTTTAGCAAAACATCGCTAAAAACCCTATTTTTTTGCGTTTAAACAGCATTCATCAAGGTCGGTAATCGTTGTTATTTTCATTTTCTGGTTTTTTAGGCTCATTTTTCTGCTGTTTTTCCAATTCTTGGCGTTTTAAAAATGCCAAATGTTCTCGTTCGTGTCTTTCTTGTTCATAGCGTTGTTCTTTTTGCTCTCGTTCTTTACGTAATTGCTCTCTAAATTCACTTTCTCTGCGATCATTTTCAATTCTTCGTTGGCGATCTACTTCCGCTTGGCGTACTTGCTGCATTCTTTCTTGTTCAATTTTGAGATCATCTGCCCGTTTTGCTTTAAGGAGGGGACTCATATCATCATTAAAATCATGTAGGGTATCGAATGAATGAACGTACTCTCGTTTTAGCTTCTGCCAAAACGAGGGTTTTATCGTTGGTCGTTCAATCCCATTATTTTCCAGTATCTCTGAGCATTGACCTAAGCGTTGGACGACATTCTCAATATCGTATTCTTTAGCAAGTTGTTCGACCTCGGTTGCGTATTCTCTCCAGTTCTCATTTTTTGCCTGTTCTACTGATTTTTCAGTCGCATAAAAATCAGGTTTTTTTATATCTCTGTAAGTATGATGATAAGAGTCATAAAACAAATTATTGGTATGTAGGTAAAAATCGCTTTTGTTTTCTGCTAACCATCGTTTTGTCTTGGTGAGATTTGATTCAATCTGCTTTTGATTATCAGCAGCATTGCTTTGAATGGTGTAAAACTGATTGGCAAATTCTGCATAAATATCCTGGCACCGAATGAAGTCATCATATGCGTTGTCGATCTGTTGAACCTGTTGTTCTTGCAGGCGTTCTTCTTCTAGGTTGAGATTTACTAATTCTGCTAAAAGCTCTTTTTCTTCTGCTTCGGTTAACTGAAGTTCGTTTTCCAGCTGGGTAATCTGATCTTCTAATCGACTTGGAACAATAATTTCTTGATCAAGGCCCTTGATGATCTGTTGGTATTCTCGTGCAGCATCTAAATTTTTGGCTTTGATTGCATCATTTTCAAGTGCAATTCTTGGTAGCACAATTTCAGTGTTACGTTCTTCAAGCGGTCTTTTTTGTTCCTCGTCATATTGTCTGCGAAGTGCTGTAGCTTCATGCCCTTCATGATGAGTGGGTTCAAGAAAGTCTAAGCCCTGATCCTTGTAACTGCGGTGGTCGATGCGTTCGTCTAGCCCGGCATTTTCCAATACTGTATTTACAACATTGGCAAAAGTTGCTCGGCTGTCCTTCAGGATCTCGGGACCATGGTCGTTGAAGATTCTTTGTTTCTTTCCTAATTCGCCTTTTTCATTGATGAGTCTGGTAGTGAACATCATGTGTACGTGATAGTTTTTATTATTGGTTTCATCGTTATGTTCATGTGGTGCATGGATGCAGGCATCGACAATAACATTGTGCTTGTTCACAAAGTCTCGGCAAAAGTCATCAACGATTTTTATGCGTTCTGCATCTGTTAATTCATGTGGTAAAGCACAGATATATTCTTTGGCGAGTCGTGCATTGGCTTTCATTGAGCCATTGGCATTGAATTCTTTTTTTTCTACTGTATTCCAAAGTGTTTGACGGTCTAAAAGTTTTGTATTGGTATGTTCTGGTGCATAAATATTTTTGTATTCAAGTCCCTTTTTTTTAGTGTAGTCCTGAGTCTTTCCAAAAGTCAGATCCTCTAGTTTTTCACAGGCACGATAAGCAGCACAAGCAACGGCTGAACGTCCGTCACTTCGTGAGATGTTGCTTTCATTCAAATGAAAAATTGCCACTTTAAAAACCTAAATTTCTGCATACCGTGGTTTTGATTTTTGCAACTTTGAAAAAGTTGCTGACCATGCTAAAGCGAGGTCATGGGGTACAGGGGTTTCCCCTGTCGCAACGTCCACTTTTCTATCGAAGATGAAAAGTGGGTAAGTGCGCCCTTCGTTTCACTTCGGGAAAACTTCGCTTCGCTACGTTTGATATTGCTCGCTTTGTTTTTTGACTCTATGATGATGTTTGATTATTGATCATCACGGTTTAATACTATGTCAGATATTCAAGAAAAGAAAGATGCAGTTTTAAAGAAACTCACCAAAGCACAGCAGAAAAAATTATCCCTGCAAGAGCAAATTGAGTATTTAAAAAAAGAACAAGAGCAGATCTTAGAACAGGCAAAACAGAAACAGAATGAGCTTAAACTCAAACAGCAAAAACTTTTAAGCGAAGCAAAAGCCCAAGAACGGAAAAATGAAACTAGACGGAAAATTTTGCTTGGCGCTTGGGTTTTGAATAAATTTAAGAATGATGAATCTTTTAAACATCAATGGGCTGATTTTGAGCAGTTTTTAAGTGCGGAAAGTAAGACAGAAGAAAATAGACAGAAAGATAAAGAGCTTTTTAATGATCTTTTTAAGGGATAAGTTCTAAATTTCATATAAGAGATTTTATGTTAAATCACTGATGTTTGATTTTAGAATAATATTATGAATTGCTTTTATCTCTTCCTCTTTTTGAGCTTGAAACTTTCCATAAGTTGAAAAATGTAAATGCTTATAGATTAAAGGTTTTTTTTCATGAAAAACTTTAAGAGTATGTCCTTCTATTTGTTTAGCATCATTCATCCATGAAAATATAGATGTTTTTTTCATTAATTTAAAAACAGCGTCAGAGATAAATACAGCTTTAGTGTGTTCTGAAAAAATGGCTTTATGAATGTATTGTAGATGATTTTTATCAAGATCAGAGCTTTTCAAATCATTTCTACCAGTTGTGGGAAGATGAAGAAGCTCGATAAATGAAATACGAGAAGCATCTTTGCAAGAAAGTCTAATTTTTGAAAATTCTTTATGATATTTTCGCCCATCTCCTTTATATCCATCTAATAAAAAAGGATGATGTACATTGTATTTCTGCCAAAATGAAATAGCATCCTCATGATATTCAATGATTTTAGAAAATATTTTTTGTTCTTCAATATTGGGAGCGTAATTGGCATCTAAGCCAATAAATAAAAACTCTGCTTGAGTAGGACAACATCCCTGATAAGGTTTTTGGCGGAAAGCGTGAATTAGTTTTTCACTTGGATGAACGTTATACATATTTTTATCAGTAGACGTAATGCAAAGAATATTAGTTTATCCGATATAGACACCAACATATTAAACCGTCCGATAAGAAAATCGCAAAAGCGCATATTCTAAAAGTGGACATTTTTATTGGTGAGAATATAGACATTTTGAATGGGTTCTAACAGAGAGCTGTAATCTCTCGTTTTTTTGTTCTAAAACTGCTAAAATTCTTATACGCCATTGACGTACTTGAACCTATGCTATTCATTGAAACCAGTATTTTTACCAAGCAAATCAAAGAGCTTGTGAGTGATGAAGAGTATCGTCAGCTCCAGCAAGATCTCTTGGTACAGCCCGATAAAGGCGACTTAATCAAGAATGGCGGTGGTATCCGTAAAGTACGTTGTGCTCAAGGTAATAAGGGTAAAAGTGGTGGTATCCGGGTGATCTATTATTGGGTCACAGAGGATGATCAGATCTTTTTCCTAGTGGCTTATCCAAAGTCTGTGAAAGATAATCTGACCGACAAAGAGACCTCGATCCTACGTCAATTAGTGAAGGAGCAATTTCATGGATAACAACTTATTTGATGACCTGGTTGCTTCAATCAAAGAAGCTGGTGCTATCAAACGTAATGAGATAAAGGCCAGTCGAGTTACAGCGCTTGAATTGCCGGATATTAAAGAAGTACGTGAGAAAACTGGCTTAACCCAGGCAGAGTTTGCTGCACGTTTGCATATCAGCGCGAGAACTCTACAAAACTGGGAACAAGGCCGTCGCTATCCGACTGGTCCTGCAGCAACTTTAATTCGTATTCTTGATGCTCATCCAAGTCTAATTTAGAAAATTGAGATAATAAAAAAGCCCGACATCCTGTCGGGCTTTTTCATATCGGGTTGCTAGTCTTACTGATCTCGTGCTGCCCATTCCTTGCGCTATTTTCTTATTCTTGTTTTCTAGAAACATCCAGTTCCCTTATGTATTCATCATAGGGCTAATGCTTTGGATTGCCAATCCGCAAAATCCTTAAATCTGTGTAAGTTTTAGCTTACAAAGTTGGCCTACTTTATCCCAAGAGTTGTCCGCAGAAATTGGGGATAGTTTCGGGATGTGGGGTATTGATAAGCCAGAGAAAAACGACAATTTGATTAAATATTGATCAATTTTATTGGCAAGAAGTATCAAAATTGCTTAAAAAGAAACCGACTTGTTTCCAAGTCGGTTTTTTGTGGTTTTTTAGGGGGATGAAATTTTTTTTAACTATATGAAAAACAAAGATATTTTAAAAAGCTATATTAGCTGCGGCCTTTGATTGCGGCGTTGCATGGGCGGGCTCTTTGGTTGAGGTAGCTTTACAGCGGGTCGCCCACCAGAATCGCGTGGCCCTTATCTGCCTCACACCCAGATGGGGGCGACCAGCTTAAAGCTGCGGCTCTGTCCTGCAGATGGATCACCAGGTGTCGCTCCAAGCAGAGCCCCATCGAACGAGCTGCGACAGCTTCAAGGCTGGTAGCGTCCCATCGAGTGATCTGATAGCTGAAGGCCTGAGCTTCGAGGTCTTCGCCCTCGGAGTGATGCAGGATCGAGGCGACCGCTTCGTTGCACGTGTGGGAGGTGCGATTGCAGCGAATCTCAACAGCATTCGTTCCGGGCGCCTGGTAGCCCTCGACGGTCTTCCAGCCGCCCCAGATTACGAGCGCGTTCTGCTCTTCCTTGAAGATCAGCGGCGGAATCGTGGTGTTTTCGAGGGGGCAGGCTTCGTCAGCCAGAGCACGAGGTAAGTCGCGCATAGAGCCGAAGCTAGCGCGATGAGAAGCAGTTTGAGATAGCGCATATAGAGTCCTTTCTGGTGGCAGCCATCCTGGCAGAGCTCAACACTAGTGCATATCGAAGAAATGGGCGAATCGAAAGACAGCGACCGGCCAGCCACATCAGGCAGAAACCGGCCAATAGCAGCCGTTCACTTCTGCCGGATAGCTCTTATGCCCCACAGGTCGCTAAGGCCTACCTGTACCAATCGTCCCCTTGCGCTTGACGTTTTATCGTACGAATGTATGATAAACGCCATCGTACAGGTGTACGATTATCGTTAGCGTAGGAGATGTAGTCATGGCAATGACTGTTAATGTCTGGGCGCGGTACGCGCTCTATGTACTCTTTTTGCTGCCAGGCCTGACCATGGCCACCTGGGTAACTCGTACCCCGGCCTTAAGGGATGGTCTCTCAGCCTCTACAGAGCAGATGGGCATCATTCTGTTCGGATTCTCGACTGGTGCCATGACAGGAATTCTCAGTGCCGGAAAGCTGGTAGAGCGGTACGGAGCAAACCGAATCATCCTGGTAGGTTTGATGGCACTCTCGGTTGGTCTGTGCATCCTCGCCTCCAGTGTTGGGTTCGACAGCATCGCTTGTGCTTTTGCGGGGCTGTTCGTATTCGGGGTCGGGATCGGCTGGGCAGAGATCGCAGTGAATATTGAAGGGGCGGCGGTGGAGCGTGAAATCCGCCAACCAATAATGACGACCCTGCATGGCAGCTTCAGCTTGGGCACATTGATTGGTGCCGTTCTGGGTATGGCAATGACTGCCTCTGGTATCGCCCTGAATATTCACCTGGGTTTTGTTGCCGCGCTGTGTGCCGTAGCGACCCTGGTTGTAATTCGTAAAGCTCCACGGCTTAGCGAGCAGCCTCAGAGCGAGCAACAGGTTGGCGCCCAAACCTCGTCCTGGTTCAAGGAACTGCGTGATGGTCGTTTGATCCTCATCTGTTTCATCGTCCTTGCTATGGCTTTGGCCGAAGGCGCTGCCAATGATTGGCTCCCGCTGCTCATGATTGACGGCCATGGCTTCGCCGAAACCGCGGGTACGCTGATCTATGTGGCGTTTACGCTCGGTATGACGGTTGGGCGATTTGGAGGGGGCGTTGTAATCCGCAGGTTCGGAGCGGTAAACACGCTGCGGGCAAGTGCCTTCGTTGGAGCGCTGAGCCTGGCAGTGATTGTGTTCTGCAATGAGCCCTGGATTGCCGCTGCTGCTGTTGTGGCGTGGGGACTGGGAGCATCCCTCGGATTTCCGCTAGCAATCTCTGCAGCGGGTGCGAGCGGCACGAACAGCGATCTACGCGTGCGTTTGGCCGCGACAGCAGGCTATCTCGCCTTCCTGGTGGGCCCACCAATGCTGGGCTTTATCGGAGAGATTCATGGGCTGAGATTGGCGATGTTGCCTGTGCTGGCGGTGGTTGCGATTGCATTTGTCGTGGCATCGGCGCTCAAGGAAGCGGAGCCGTAGGAAGTCCGCCCTCAAGAGGCGTAAAAACAGGGGGAAGCTGCTTCCCCCCTGTTTCATTTGCGGGTGATGAGAGTAATCAGATCCATGATTTCTTGGCGATCGACCGGCTCGCTGTTGAGGGTCTTATGGATCGTGCAACCCTCGATAACCGCATCCAGTGCTCTGGCAGTTTTCGGCTCGAAATGAAGCTGTAACGCTTGCTGGCAGCGCTCCATCCATTCTTCCATGACCTTTCGGTATTCAGGTTTGCGCGACGCAAAGGCGTATAGCTCGAAGCTGAGCAGCATGTGCCGAGGCGTAGCCCAAACATCTCCGCAAATCAGGTCAACCACTGCTTCACGAGCACTCTGATCATCAGTCGCTTCTTGGAGCCGAGCGGTGAATGCCTCGGTGATCTGCTTGATCATCCGTTTGAAAGCTGCCGATAGAATCTCGTCGATAGACTCAAAGTGATACGTAATCGTGCCGGGGGAAAGATTGGCTTGCTCTGCGATACGCCGAGCGGTGGCGCCGCGTACGCCCTCTTGCACGATCGTCTCGAGAGCAGCATCGACAATTACTTCTTTGATCTCTACCTGAGCCGATTCTTGCTTCTTGGGCCTAGCCATAGCGCCTCCATTTGAGATGGACACAGCATACCTTCTTCATCAATGGGTTGCTGTTATTCCTAAGTAGAAATGTCCTACCTAATAACCAAATAGAAATGTCCTATATGGACAATTCCAAGTCAAGCACAGGATTTAGATTTCGTTCTTTGATTGCTATTTTCTGTGCACGTCTGCTTGGCATCTTTTGAGAACGATTGCGTTTGTTTTGTTGTTCCAGTTCTTCATGCTGTTGTTGGATATGATTCAGAACAGCACCCAACCGTTTATTCTCAACAATCTCTCGCTGATTCAGCTGACTTAATTTATCGAAGAGGCTGTAATTGATCTTTCGGCCATCATGCATGAGGGCTACAGTACCATCCGGGTATTCCAGGAACTCAAGATACTTACCGATCAACCTTTGATTTTCTTCGGTGTTTTCCAGGAGATATACGCATTTATCATAAGTAATCGTCAGGCTATTCGTGACTCTGCGGGGTTCACGCCAAGTAAAAATATCATCTAATTCTTCGGCTGTTTCAGTGATAGGCCGATGTAGATCCTTAGGATTAAAAGCCATCTTGGCGAACTTCTGATTGAACTGCTCAATGAAGCAGGGTAGCCAGGCATTAGCTTGCTCAATCGAGCTGATACCTTCCAGACGCATCTCCTTGATCAGACGGTCCTGAAGGGTTCTGTTGGCACGTTCCACACGGCCTTTGGCCTGTGGTGAATTGGCGAAGATGATATCGATATTCAGGGTACTGAGTACGCGTCCAAACTGGGTAATCTTGGTGTCTTTCTTGCTGCTTTGATTCACCCTGAAGACTGAATGTTTGTCGCTGTAAAATGCCAACGGCTTACCATGCTGCTCAACATACAAGCGTGTTGAAATCATATAATCAAAGGCTGATTCTGATTCACAGAAGCGTAAATGCTGCAATTTTCCTGTAGCATCATCGATAAACACCAGCAGACAGCATTTAGCAGCGCGTCCTTCAAACCAGTCATGATATGAGCCATCAATTTGGATCAGTTCACCAAAGCAATCCCGGTTGTAACGAGGCTGATACGGGCGTTTCAGGCGCTTGGATCGAGGAATCCATAAGTCAGCTGCAATCATCCAGGAACGCAGGGTTTCTACTGAAAGATCGAATCCATGTACGGTGGTGAGCTTTTCATGCGCTAAAGTGGGTCCGAAACCATGGAGTTGGTCAGAAACAATATTGAGGCACTTGAGTCTAAGTTCTTCAGGAAGTTTGGAATTGCTGATTTGGCCACGACCGGCATGGGCTAATGCAGCGGGACCTTGAGCTTTGTATTTCTGCAGTAAGCGTCTGATCTGACGTTCTGAAATATGAAGTAGCTGAGCAGCCTGGGATTGAGTTATGCGTTGATCGCAGATTTCCTGCAAGACCGACAATCGTTTAAGTTCTTTATCCGACATAGACACCAACATATCAAACCGTCCGCTAACGAAATTGCAAAAGTGCATATTCTAAAAGCGGACATTTTTACTTTGGAGAAACCGGACATTTCTATTTTGGAGTTACAGTTGCATTTCGTATAACCACCATTATGTTAAATAGGTGAAATTTTAAGAAAATTATTACTCAGTTTTAATTAACTTTCAGAGTTAAGCCGACTTATAATTTCTTCAATTTCTTTTTCAGCCATAAAATAACTCTCAATCCAAAACTCAGCATTTGTAAGATTAGAGTTGGTTGGATTATCAATATGTTGCTTACCGACTTTAGCTTTAGTGAGCTCAAGAATAAGTGATTCTTTTGTCTCTTGTTTCATAATGACTCCATTTTTAGTCTTTAATACGTTTTATTTATTTACTTTGACAGCTTTTTTACTGCCTTTAGAAAATCTAAAATTAACATAATACACCTTATACGAAATGCTCTTTTTATATCTATATAATTCAATGTGTTAATTGATATCATAAAGCCGAACTCAGCTGAGTTCGGCTTTTTTGTTGAATACTACCGTTCCACGCTTAATCTTTAATCAATGTTCCACGCTTTTGATTAGCTCAATTGAATAATCAGGATGCCTGGTCTTTTTCTTTTTGGCGTTCATCCAGCTCTTTCTTCAGTGCCTTTTTATCCTGGTACGATGCAATCAGCATAATCGGGATCAGCAGCGGAGCCACAATAATGCCCAGGGCAATATCTTTCAGTTTCGGCATGAGCTCTCTCCCTTGATTGCTCAGTCATGATCAAAAACAGCATTCAGTACACGGCCAAATAAGCCACGTTTTTTGTGTTGTGGCACTGCCACATTTTGCAACGTGGCATGCTGTAGCGTTTGGGTGTGGTATGCCGTAGTTTCTTGCTGTGGCACTGCCACATTTTCTGCAATATTTAATTCATTATTCTTTTTATTATCATTGTCTTGTTGTGTTGTCGCATGCTGTGGTAGGTCGGTGTCGCATGCCGTAGCATCTTGTTGTGGTGCTGCTGTGGCAGGAGCAACACTTTTCAGCTCAATGAGTGTTTGCATACGGTCAATTTGTTGCATTAACCGTTCTTCACGTTCTTGGTATTTTTTGACTTCATTTTCTAAATGGGCAATAAGTTTTTTTGTAGATTCATCACCTTCTTGCTTAGATGATTCAATTTTTTGAGATGTTTGCTCTGGTTCTCCAAAGCATCGGATGACCTCTGCTAGATCGAATTGTCCATCACTGGAGCGTGATAAACGTCCATTACGTACAGCTCTGTAAATGGTTGATCTATCCACATGAAATTTTTTAGATACTTCACTTAGTGATAACTTAGCCATTTACGGTGTCCTTTTTATTTGATGGCATGTATCCCACTTTTTTTAGGTATGGGGATAGTTCTTTGATTTTTTCAGGGTCTTGTAGCATCTCAGCAATACGAACAGCAAATTGAGGATAGCTTTCTGTTCCTTGTGAATAGCGACCCATTTCAGGGAGTTCTGAAAGTTTATTTGCAAACATATGCCGTTGAGCATCGGTCATCTTTGAATAAAGATCCAAAGTATTCGGATCTCTTTCTATTGATGGGCTGTCCTTCTTTTTCTGTTTAAAGTTAAAAGAAAATCCTGAAATTGATCGACCTCTTTTGTGTTGTTCATACTTCACTGTGATATCTGTATGTTCGTTAATTTGTTTAATAGCGAGCTCAAGTACACTAGTTTTAAAGCGTTCCATACGCTTGTACTCAGTATCGAGTACGCCAATTCTTTGACGGAAATCACTTAGCTCTATAATTGGAGTAGAGCCCGTACTTCTCCAAGCAATTAATAACTCATATAAACGAACAGCATAAGCACTACTGAGATTACTAACTTGCTGCAATTCGTATTTAGTAAAATGCTCTTCTAAGCGCGTAATTAATGGAACTATGGCAGGGGCAAAAATAAGCTTAACCACTGCTTCATTATCTACATATCCAATTTCACTAACCCAACGGGATCTATAGTTCTCAATATTCCCTCTTTCATTTATTTTTTGATAGCTGAATTGTCTTGCGAATAAATCATTACAGGCATCTTTTAATGCCTGATAAGCGGTATTGCGATGTACGCCAAATTGATTGATATAGCTTTCTGCATGGACAGTTAAGGGATCATTAGCATTAATCCCTTTCCCACTTTCTCTTGCCTCAACAATAGCTAATAAAATTAAACGTTGTTCTACTAAATCTAAGTTATAACTTGCATTAATTAAGGCATTGTCTTTTACAACTAACTCTCTCATGAAGCACCAGTATTATTTATTATGCTATGACACCTTAATTAATTTTAGTGCTATAAGCAAGGTAAACGGTGTCATATTGCAAGGTAAACGGTGTCATATTGCAAGGTAAACGGTGTCATATTGCAAGGTAAACGGTGTCATATGAAGTCTAGAAGCCTTTATTTACAAGGCTTTCAGCTTACCTAAAAGCATTTAAAAACTTTAAAATAATTAAAAGCCCAGGCAAGGAAAAATTGCCCTATGTTTTCGCTACGCTCAAACTCTATTGAACTTCGCTTTCGCTCAGTTCGTAGGGGCAATTTTTGGCTTAAAATTTCGTGACTTTTTAAAAAAGAAAAGCAACTAGGAATTCGCTTCGCTCATAGAACTTTTTCACTCGCTTCGCTCGACATAAAGCCACCGTAATCAGTTCGCACCCATTCGGGATGCTCTGATTCTGAGTTCTTGATACACAGGGGAGCCTGTAATCAGGGAAAAACAGGTGAGAAAATTTAGATCCCTGTAGTTCGCTCGTAGACACTCGCTAAATGCTCTCATTTGCGATTTAAGAGTTTTTTCTTAACTCAACTATAAAATCTACTGTGGTTTAGCAAAACATCGCTAAAAACCCTATTTTTTTGCGTTTAAACAGCATTCATCAAGGTCGGTAATCGTTGTTATTTTCATTTTCTGGTTTTTTAGGCTCATTTTTCTGCTGTTTTTCCAATTCTTGGCGTTTTAAAAATGCCAAATGTTCTCGTTCGTGTCTTTCTTGTTCATAGCGTTGTTCTTTTTGCTCTCGTTCTTTACGTAATTGCTCTCTAAATTCACTTTCTCTGCGATCATTTTCAATTCTTCGTTGGCGATCTACTTCCGCTTGGCGTACTTGCTGCATTCTTTCTTGTTCAATTTTGAGATCATCTGCCCGTTTTGCTTTAAGGAGGGGACTCATATCATCATTAAAATCATGTAGGGTATCGAATGAATGAACGTACTCTCGTTTTAGCTTCTGCCAAAACGAGGGTTTTATCGTTGGTCGTTCAATCCCATTATTTTCCAGTATCTCTGAGCATTGACCTAAGCGTTGGACGACATTCTCAATATCGTATTCTTTAGCAAGTTGTTCGACCTCGGTTGCGTATTCTCTCCAGTTCTCATTTTTTGCCTGTTCTACTGATTTTTCAGTCGCATAAAAATCAGGTTTTTTTATATCTCTGTAAGTATGATGATAAGAGTCATAAAACAAATTATTGGTATGTAGGTAAAAATCGCTTTTGTTTTCTGCTAACCATCGTTTTGTCTTGGTGAGATTTGATTCAATCTGCTTTTGATTATCAGCAGCATTGCTTTGAATGGTGTAAAACTGATTGGCAAATTCTGCATAAATATCCTGGCACCGAATGAAGTCATCATATGCGTTGTCGATCTGTTGAACCTGTTGTTCTTGCAGGCGTTCTTCTTCTAGGTTGAGATTTACTAATTCTGCTAAAAGCTCTTTTTCTTCTGCTTCGGTTAACTGAAGTTCGTTTTCCAGCTGGGTAATCTGATCTTCTAATCGACTTGGAACAATAATTTCTTGATCAAGGCCCTTGATGATCTGTTGGTATTCTCGTGCAGCATCTAAATTTTTGGCTTTGATTGCATCATTTTCAAGTGCAATTCTTGGTAGCACAATTTCAGTGTTACGTTCTTCAAGCGGTCTTTTTTGTTCCTCGTCATATTGTCTGCGAAGTGCTGTAGCTTCATGCCCTTCATGATGAGTGGGTTCAAGAAAGTCTAAGCCCTGATCCTTGTAACTGCGGTGGTCGATGCGTTCGTCTAGCCCGGCATTTTCCAATACTGTATTTACAACATTGGCAAAAGTTGCTCGGCTGTCCTTCAGGATCTCGGGACCATGGTCGTTGAAGATTCTTTGTTTCTTTCCTAATTCGCCTTTTTCATTGATGAGTCTGGTAGTGAACATCATGTGTACGTGATAGTTTTTATTATTGGTTTCATCGTTATGTTCATGTGGTGCATGGATGCAGGCATCGACAATAACATTGTGCTTGTTCACAAAGTCTCGGCAAAAGTCATCAACGATTTTTATGCGTTCTGCATCTGTTAATTCATGTGGTAAAGCACAGATATATTCTTTGGCGAGTCGTGCATTGGCTTTCATTGAGCCATTGGCATTGAATTCTTT
The DNA here is from genome assembly GCF_049367455.1 of Acinetobacter lwoffii. Taxonomy (GTDB): domain Bacteria; phylum Pseudomonadota; class Gammaproteobacteria; order Pseudomonadales; family Moraxellaceae; genus Acinetobacter; species Acinetobacter lwoffii_W. Next base: position 8,524 of record NZ_JBMPXW010000012.1, on the reverse strand, counting down.
TTTTTCTACTGTATTCCAAAGTGTTTGACGGTCTAAAAGTTTTGTATTGGTATGTTCTGGTGCATAAATATTTTTGTATTCAAGTCCCTTTTTTTTAGTGTAGTCCTGAGTCTTTCCAAAAGTCAGATCCTCTAGTTTTTCACAGGCACGATAAGCAGCACAAGCAACGGCTGAACGTCCGTCACTTCGTGAGATGTTGCTTTCATTCAAATGAAAAATTGCCACTTTAAAAACCTAAATTTCTGCATACCGTGGTTTTGATTTTTGCAACTTTGAAAAAGTTGCTGACCATGCTAAAGCGAGGTCATGGGGTACAGGGGTTTCCCCTGTCGCAACGTCCACTTTTCTATCGAAGATGAAAAGTGGGTAAGTGCGCCCTTCGTTTCACTTCGGGAAAACTTCGCTTCGCTACGTTTGATATTGCTCGCTTTGTTTTTTGACTCTATGATGATGTTTGATTATTGATCATCACGGTTTAATACTATGTCAGATATTCAAGAAAAGAAAGATGCAGTTTTAAAGAAACTCACCAAAGCACAGCAGAAAAAATTATCCCTGCAAGAGCAAATTGAGTATTTAAAAAAAGAACAAGAGCAGATCTTAGAACAGGCAAAACAGAAACAGAATGAGCTTAAACTCAAACAGCAAAAACTTTTAAGCGAAGCAAAAGCCCAAGAACGGAAAAATGAAACTAGACGGAAAATTTTGCTTGGCGCTTGGGTTTTGAATAAATTTAAGAATGATGAATCTTTTAAACATCAATGGGCTGATTTTGAGCAGTTTTTAAGTGCGGAAAGTAAGACAGAAGAAAATAGACAGAAAGATAAAGAGCTTTTTAATGATCTTTTTAAGGGATAAGTTCTAAATTTCATATAAGAGATTTTATGTTAAATCACTGATGTTTGATTTTAGAATAATATTATGAATTGCTTTTATCTCTTCCTCTTTTTGAGCTTGAAACTTTCCATAAGTTGAAAAATGTAAATGCTTATAGATTAAAGGTTTTTTTTCATGAAAAACTTTAAGAGTATGTCCTTCTATTTGTTTAGCATCATTCATCCATGAAAATATAGATGTTTTTTTCATTAATTTAAAAACAGCGTCAGAGATAAATACAGCTTTAGTGTGTTCTGAAAAAATGGCTTTATGAATGTATTGTAGATGATTTTTATCAAGATCAGAGCTTTTCAAATCATTTCTACCAGTTGTGGGAAGATGAAGAAGCTCGATAAATGAAATACGAGAAGCATCTTTGCAAGAAAGTCTAATTTTTGAAAATTCTTTATGATATTTTCGCCCATCTCCTTTATATCCATCTAATAAAAAAGGATGATGTACATTGTATTTCTGCCAAAATGAAATAGCATCCTCATGATATTCAATGATTTTAGAAAATATTTTTTGTTCTTCAATATTGGGAGCGTAATTGGCATCTAAGCCAATAAATAAAAACTCTGCTTGAGTAGGACAACATCCCTGATAAGGTTTTTGGCGGAAAGCGTGAATTAGTTTTTCACTTGGATGAACGTTATACATATTTTTATCAGTAGACGTAATGCAAAGAATATTAGTTTATCCGATATAGACACCAACATATTAAACCGTCCGATAAGAAAATCGCAAAAGCGCATATTCTAAAAGTGGACATTTTTATTGGTGAGAATATAGACATTTTGAATGGGTTCTAACAGAGAGCTGTAATCTCTCGTTTTTTTGTTCTAAAACTGCTAAAATTCTTATACGCCATTGACGTACTTGAACCTATGCTATTCATTGAAACCAGTATTTTTACCAAGCAAATCAAAGAGCTTGTGAGTGATGAAGAGTATCGTCAGCTCCAGCAAGATCTCTTGGTACAGCCCGATAAAGGCGACTTAATCAAGAATGGCGGTGGTATCCGTAAAGTACGTTGTGCTCAAGGTAATAAGGGTAAAAGTGGTGGTATCCGGGTGATCTATTATTGGGTCACAGAGGATGATCAGATCTTTTTCCTAGTGGCTTATCCAAAGTCTGTGAAAGATAATCTGACCGACAAAGAGACCTCGATCCTACGTCAATTAGTGAAGGAGCAATTTCATGGATAACAACTTATTTGATGACCTGGTTGCTTCAATCAAAGAAGCTGGTGCTATCAAACGTAATGAGATAAAGGCCAGTCGAGTTACAGCGCTTGAATTGCCGGATATTAAAGAAGTACGTGAGAAAACTGGCTTAACCCAGGCAGAGTTTGCTGCACGTTTGCATATCAGCGCGAGAACTCTACAAAACTGGGAACAAGGCCGTCGCTATCCGACTGGTCCTGCAGCAACTTTAATTCGTATTCTTGATGCTCATCCAAGTCTAATTTAGAAAATTGAGATAATAAAAAAGCCCGACATCCTGTCGGGCTTTTTCATATCGGGTTGCTAGTCTTACTGATCTCGTGCTGCCCATTCCTTGCGCTATTTTCTTATTCTTGTTTTCTAGAAACATCCAGTTCCCTTATGTATTCATCATAGGGCTAATGCTTTGGATTGCCAATCCGCAAAATCCTTAAATCTGTGTAAGTTTTAGCTTACAAAGTTGGCCTACTTTATCCCAAGAGTTGTCCGCAGAAATTGGGGATAGTTTCGGGATGTGGGGTATTGATAAGCCAGAGAAAAACGACAATTTGATTAAATATTGATCAATTTTATTGGCAAGAAGTATCAAAATTGCTTAAAAAGAAACCGACTTGTTTCCAAGTCGGTTTTTTGTGGTTTTTTAGGGGGATGAAATTTTTTTTAACTATATGAAAAACAAAGATATTTTAAAAAGCTATATTAGCTGCGGCCTTTGATTGCGGCGTTGCATGGGCGGGCTCTTTGGTTGAGGTAGCTTTACAGCGGGTCGCCCACCAGAATCGCGTGGCCCTTATCTGCCTCACACCCAGATGGGGGCGACCAGCTTAAAGCTGCGGCTCTGTCCTGCAGATGGATCACCAGGTGTCGCTCCAAGCAGAGCCCCATCGAACGAGCTGCGACAGCTTCAAGGCTGGTAGCGTCCCATCGAGTGATCTGATAGCTGAAGGCCTGAGCTTCGAGGTCTTCGCCCTCGGAGTGATGCAGGATCGAGGCGACCGCTTCGTTGCACGTGTGGGAGGTGCGATTGCAGCGAATCTCAACAGCATTCGTTCCGGGCGCCTGGTAGCCCTCGACGGTCTTCCAGCCGCCCCAGATTACGAGCGCGTTCTGCTCTTCCTTGAAGATCAGCGGCGGAATCGTGGTGTTTTCGAGGGGGCAGGCTTCGTCAGCCAGAGCACGAGGTAAGTCGCGCATAGAGCCGAAGCTAGCGCGATGAGAAGCAGTTTGAGATAGCGCATATAGAGTCCTTTCTGGTGGCAGCCATCCTGGCAGAGCTCAACACTAGTGCATATCGAAGAAATGGGCGAATCGAAAGACAGCGACCGGCCAGCCACATCAGGCAGAAACCGGCCAATAGCAGCCGTTCACTTCTGCCGGATAGCTCTTATGCCCCACAGGTCGCTAAGGCCTACCTGTACCAATCGTCCCCTTGCGCTTGACGTTTTATCGTACGAATGTATGATAAACGCCATCGTACAGGTGTACGATTATCGTTAGCGTAGGAGATGTAGTCATGGCAATGACTGTTAATGTCTGGGCGCGGTACGCGCTCTATGTACTCTTTTTGCTGCCAGGCCTGACCATGGCCACCTGGGTAACTCGTACCCCGGCCTTAAGGGATGGTCTCTCAGCCTCTACAGAGCAGATGGGCATCATTCTGTTCGGATTCTCGACTGGTGCCATGACAGGAATTCTCAGTGCCGGAAAGCTGGTAGAGCGGTACGGAGCAAACCGAATCATCCTGGTAGGTTTGATGGCACTCTCGGTTGGTCTGTGCATCCTCGCCTCCAGTGTTGGGTTCGACAGCATCGCTTGTGCTTTTGCGGGGCTGTTCGTATTCGGGGTCGGGATCGGCTGGGCAGAGATCGCAGTGAATATTGAAGGGGCGGCGGTGGAGCGTGAAATCCGCCAACCAATAATGACGACCCTGCATGGCAGCTTCAGCTTGGGCACATTGATTGGTGCCGTTCTGGGTATGGCAATGACTGCCTCTGGTATCGCCCTGAATATTCACCTGGGTTTTGTTGCCGCGCTGTGTGCCGTAGCGACCCTGGTTGTAATTCGTAAAGCTCCACGGCTTAGCGAGCAGCCTCAGAGCGAGCAACAGGTTGGCGCCCAAACCTCGTCCTGGTTCAAGGAACTGCGTGATGGTCGTTTGATCCTCATCTGTTTCATCGTCCTTGCTATGGCTTTGGCCGAAGGCGCTGCCAATGATTGGCTCCCGCTGCTCATGATTGACGGCCATGGCTTCGCCGAAACCGCGGGTACGCTGATCTATGTGGCGTTTACGCTCGGTATGACGGTTGGGCGATTTGGAGGGGGCGTTGTAATCCGCAGGTTCGGAGCGGTAAACACGCTGCGGGCAAGTGCCTTCGTTGGAGCGCTGAGCCTGGCAGTGATTGTGTTCTGCAATGAGCCCTGGATTGCCGCTGCTGCTGTTGTGGCGTGGGGACTGGGAGCATCCCTCGGATTTCCGCTAGCAATCTCTGCAGCGGGTGCGAGCGGCACGAACAGCGATCTACGCGTGCGTTTGGCCGCGACAGCAGGCTATCTCGCCTTCCTGGTGGGCCCACCAATGCTGGGCTTTATCGGAGAGATTCATGGGCTGAGATTGGCGATGTTGCCTGTGCTGGCGGTGGTTGCGATTGCATTTGTCGTGGCATCGGCGCTCAAGGAAGCGGAGCCGTAGGAAGTCCGCCCTCAAGAGGCGTAAAAAACAGGGGGAAGCTGCTTCCCCCCTGTTTCATTTGCGGGTGATGAGAGTAATCAGATCCATGATTTCTTGGCGATCGACCGGCTCGCTGTTGAGGGTCTTATGGATCGTGCAACCCTCGATAACCGCATCCAGTGCTCTGGCAGTTTTCGGCTCGAAATGAAGCTGTAACGCTTGCTGGCAGCGCTCCATCCATTCTTCCATGACCTTTCGGTATTCAGGTTTGCGCGACGCAAAGGCGTATAGCTCGAAGCTGAGCAGCATGTGCCGAGGCGTAGCCCAAACATCTCCGCAAATCAGGTCAACCACTGCTTCACGAGCACTCTGATCATCAGTCGCTTCTTGGAGCCGAGCGGTGAATGCCTCGGTGATCTGCTTGATCATCCGTTTGAAAGCTGCCGATAGAATCTCGTCGATAGACTCAAAGTGATACGTAATCGTGCCGGGGAAAGATTGGCTTGCTCTGCGATACGCCGAGCGGTGGCGCCGCGTACGCCCTCTTGCACGATCGTCTCGAGAGCAGCATCGACAATTACTTCTTTGATCTCTACCTGAGCCGATTCTTGCTTCTTGGGCCTAGCCATAGCGCCTCCATTTGAGATGGACACAGCATACCTTCTTCATCAATGGGTTGCTGTTATTCCTAAGTAGAAATGTCCTACCTAATAACCAAATAGAAATGTCCTATATGGACAATTCCAAGTCAAGCACAGGATTTAGATTTCGTTCTTTGATTGCTATTTTCTGTGCACGTCTGCTTGGCATCTTTTGAGAACGATTGCGTTTGTTTTGTTGTTCCAGTTCTTCATGCTGTTGTTGGATATGATTCAGAACAGCACCCAACCGTTTATTCTCAACAATCTCTCGCTGATTCAGCTGACTTAATTTATCGAAGAGGCTGTAATTGATCTTTCGGCCATCATGCATGAGGGCTACAGTACCATCCGGGTATTCCAGGAACTCAAGATACTTACCGATCAACCTTTGATTTTCTTCGGTGTTTTCCAGGAGATATACGCATTTATCATAAGTAATCGTCAGGCTATTCGTGACTCTGCGGGGTTCACGCCAAGTAAAAATATCATCTAATTCTTCGGCTGTTTCAGTGATAGGCCGATGTAGATCCTTAGGATTAAAAGCCATCTTGGCGAACTTCTGATTGAACTGCTCAATGAAGCAGGGTAGCCAGGCATTAGCTTGCTCAATCGAGCTGATACCTTCCAGACGCATCTCCTTGATCAGACGGTCCTGAAGGGTTCTGTTGGCACGTTCCACACGGCCTTTGGCCTGTGGTGAATTGGCGAAGATGATATCGATATTCAGGGTACTGAGTACGCGTCCAAACTGGGTAATCTTGGTGTCTTTCTTGCTGCTTTGATTCACCCTGAAGACTGAATGTTTGTCGCTGTAAAATGCCAACGGCTTACCATGCTGCTCAACATACAAGCGTGTTGAAATCATATAATCAAAGGCTGATTCTGATTCACAGAAGCGTAAATGCTGCAATTTTCCTGTAGCATCATCGATAAACACCAGCAGACAGCATTTAGCAGCGCGTCCTTCAAACCAGTCATGATATGAGCCATCAATTTGGATCAGTTCACCAAAGCAATCCCGGTTGTAACGAGGCTGATACGGGCGTTTCAGGCGCTTGGATCGAGGAATCCATAAGTCAGCTGCAATCATCCAGGAACGCAGGGTTTCTACTGAAAGATCGAATCCATGTACGGTGGTGAGCTTTTCATGCGCTAAAGTGGGTCCGAAACCATGGAGTTGGTCAGAAACAATATTGAGGCACTTGAGTCTAAGTTCTTCAGGAAGTTTGGAATTGCTGATTTGGCCACGACCGGCATGGGCTAATGCAGCGGGACCTTGAGCTTTGTATTTCTGCAGTAAGCGTCTGATCTGACGTTCTGAAATATGAAGTAGCTGAGCAGCCTGGGATTGAGTTATGCGTTGATCGCAGATTTCCTGCAAGACCGACAATCGTTTAAGTTCTTTATCCGACATAGACACCAACATATCAAACCGTCCGCTAACGAAATTGCAAAAGTGCATATTCTAAAAGCGGACATTTTTACTTTGGAGAAACCGGACATTTCTATTTTGGAGTTACAGTTGCATTTCGTATAACCACCATTATGTTAAATAGGTGAAATTTTAAGAAAATTATTACTCAGTTTTAATTAACTTTCAGAGTTAAGCCGACTTATAATTTCTTCAATTTCTTTTTCAGCCATAAAATAACTCTCAATCCAAAACTCAGCATTTGTAAGATTAGAGTTGGTTGGATTATCAATATGTTGCTTACCGACTTTAGCTTTAGTGAGCTCAAGAATAAGTGATTCTTTTGTCTCTTGTTTCATAATGACTCCATTTTTAGTCTTTAATACGTTTTATTTATTTACTTTGACAGCTTTTTTACTGCCTTTAGAAAATCTAAAATTAACATAATACACCTTATACGAAATGCTCTTTTTATATCTATATAATTCAATGTGTTAATTGATATCATAAAGCCGAACTCAGCTGAGTTCGGCTTTTTTGTTGAATACTACCGTTCCACGCTTAATCTTTAATCAATGTTCCACGCTTTTGATTAGCTCAATTGAATAATCAGGATGCCTATGGTCTTTTTCTTTTTGGCGTTCATCCAGCTCTTTCTTCAGTGCCTTTTTATCCTGGTACGATGCAATCAGCATAATGGGATCAGCAGCGGAGCCACAATAATGCCCAGGGCAATATCTTTCAGTTTCGGCATGAGCTCTCTTCCCTTAATTGCTCAGTCGATGATCACAAGCGGCGTTTCAGTACACGGCCAAATAAGCCACGTTTTTTGTGTCGTGGCACTGCCACATTTTGCAACGTGGCATGCTGTAGCGTTTGGGTGTGCGTATGTTCGTAGTTTCTTGCTGTGGCACTGCCACATTTTCTGCAATATTTAATTCATTATTCTTTTTATTATCATTGTCTTGTTGTGTTGTCGCATGCTGTGGTAGGTCGGTGTCGCATGCCGTAGCATCTTGTTGTGGTGCTGCTGTGGCAGGAGCAACGCTTTTCAGCTCAATGAGTGTTTGCATACGGTCAATTTGTTGCATTAACCGTTCTTCACGTTCTGGTACTTTTTGACTTCAGTTTCTAAATGGGCAATAAGTTTTTTTGTAGATTCATCACCTTCTTGCTTAGATGATTCGATTTTTTGAGATGTTTGCTCTGGTTCTCCAAAGCATCGGATGACCTCTGCTAGATCGAATTGTCCATCACTGGAGCGTGATAAACGTCCATTACGTTCTACAGCTCTGTAAATGGTTGATCTATCCACATGAATGAAATTTTTTAGATACTTCACTTAGTGATAACTTAGCCATTTACGGTGTCCTTTTTATTTGATGGCATGTATCCCACTTTTTTTAGGTATGGGGATAGTTCTTTGATTTTTTCAGGGTCTTGTAGCATCTCAGCAATACGAACAGCAAATTGAGGATAGCTTTCTGTTCCTTGTGAATAGCGACCCATTTCAGGGAGTTCTGAAAGTTTATTTGCAAACATATGCCGTTGAGCATCGGTCATCTTTGAGTGAATCCGAAGAGTATTCGGATCTCTTTCTATTGATGGGCTGTCCTTCTTTTTCTGTTTAAAGTTAAAAGAAAATCCTGAAATTGATCGACCTCTTTTGTGTTGTTCATACTTCACTGTGATATCTGTATGT
>NZ_JBMPXW010000010.1:0-4005 GCF_049367455.1 Acinetobacter lwoffii | reverse complement strand
CGACGACGTCATTACAACGTCAGGCTATCGGGTCGGCCCATTTGATGTGGAAAGTGCCTTGCTGGAACATGATGCCGTGATTGAAGCTGCGGTGATTGGTGTACCTGACCCCCGAGCGTACCGAAGTGATTAAAGCCTTTGTGATTCTGGCGAATAATTTTGCAGCTTCGACCCATCTGGAAGAAGAGCTGGGTCAATTTGTGAAAAAGCGTTTATCTGCACATGCCTATCCGCGCCTGATTGAATTCGTGACCGAATTGCCGAAAACCCCAAGCGGTAAAATTCAACGCTTTTTACTGCGCAATCAGGAAATCAACAAGCAGCAAGCCAAGACCGCATAATAGCTAAAGCCAACAAATTGAATAAGAAGATTAAATAAAGAGATTAAAGGAAGCATCGATGCAATTAACGGAAGAGCAAAAACTAATTCAGGATATGGCCAAAAGCTTTGCCCAGGAACAGATTAAACCCTTTGCCGGCGAGTGGGATCAAAAAGGCATTTTTCCTAAGCAGGCCTTGGCCCAAATGGGAGAGCTGGGTTTTTTAGGCATGCTGATTCCGGAAGAATGGGGCGGTTCGGGCACAGGTACGCTGGCTTATGTTCTAGCCCTAGAAGAAGTCGCTGCGGCCGATGGTGCAACATCCGCGATTATGAGCGTACATAACTCGGTGGGTTGTGTGCCGATTTTCAAGTTCGGCACGGAACAGCAAAAGCAGCAATTTTTAAAGCCTTTGGCTCAAGGTGAAATGATTGGTGCCTTTGCCTTAACCGAACCGCATACCGGATCGGATGCTGCCGCGATTAAAACCCGGGCGATCAAGGACGGCGATCACTACATTCTGAATGGCGCCAAACAGTTCATTACCTCAGGCCACAATGCCGGGATGATTATTGTCTTTGCCGTGACCGACCCATCTGCGGGAAAAAAGGCATGAGTGCATTTTTAGTGCCGCGCGACACACCTGGCTATGAAGTGATTCGGGTGGAAGAAAAACTCGGCCTGCATGCTTCGGATACCTGTCAGATTGCCCTAACTGATGTCCGCATTCATGAAAGTTTAAGACTCGGCGCCGAAGGCGAAGGTCTGAAAATTGCCCTAGCAAATCTGGAAGGCGGGCGAATCGGTATTGCCGCACAGGCGGTTGGTTTGGCGCGTGCCGCTTTAGAAGAAGCAACGGCCTATGCGCATGATCGGGTCGCCTTTGGCAAACCGATTTTTGAACAGCAGGCGATTTCTTTCAGGCTGGCCAGTATGGCGACTGAAATTGAAGCGGCACGGCAACTGGTCCATTTTGCAGCACGCAAGAAAGAAGCCGGTGAAGCCTGTTTAACCGAAGCCTCCATGGCCAAGCTATTTGCTTCAGAAATGGCAGAACGTGTCTGTTCCAAAGCGCTGCAGATTTTTGGTGGCTACGGTTATCTCAAAGATTTTCCAATTGAACGGATTTACCGCGATGCGCGGATTTGTCAGATTTATGAAGGCACCAGCGATATTCAGCGGCTGGTGATTGCGCGCAGCCTCTAATTTTAAAAGGATTTATCTCATGCAATGGCAAACAATTTTATTAGAACAACGTAATGGTGTCGGGCTGATTACTTTAAATCGTCCGCAAGCTTTAAATGCACTAAATAACCAGCTGATTGTTGAAGTCAATCAGGCACTGGATCAGCTGGAAAAAGATCCGGCAATTGGCTGTATTGTGATTGCCGGTTCGGAAAAAGCCTTTGCCGCCGGTGCCGATATTAAAGAAATGGCAGATCTGAATTTTCCGCAAATTTATCTAGATGATTTTTTCAGTCTGGCCGACCGGATTGCCCAGCGCCGCAAACCTTTAATCGCCGCAGTGAGTGGCTATGCCTTGGGTGGTGGTTGCGAGCTGGCATTGATGTGCGACTTTATTTACTGCGCTGAGAATGCAAAATTTGGTCTGCCCGAAGTTACTTTAGGCGTGTTGCCAGGCATTGGCGGTACCCAGCGTTTAACCTTGGCGATTGGTAAGGCCAAAGCCATGGAAATGTGCCTGACTGCACGGCAGATGGGGGCGCAAGAAGCGGAACAAAGTGGTCTGGTAGCTCGGGTATTTGCTAAGGAAGAATTACTGGAGCAAACCCTGCAAGCTGCCGAAAAAATTGCTGAAAAGTCACTTACTGCCGTGATGATGATTAAAGAATCAATTAATCGGGCCTTTGAAGTGAGCCTGGCAGAAGGCCTGCGCTTTGAATGTCGAGTGTTCCATTCCATTTTTGCCGGTGCTGATCAAAAGGAAGGCATGCAGGCCTTTGTGGAAAAACGCCCCGCTAAATTTACCCATCCATAAAACAAGAATAGGAAAATAAAATGAGTGATGAAAATAATTTAGCGATTTGGGTAGAAGGAGGTCTGGGCATCATCAGCCTGGACCGCACCAGCCATTTAAATGCCTTAACCCTGCCGATGATTCAAGGCATTCAGGCACAACTCGATCAGTGGTGCCATAAACCACAGGTACAAGCGGTTCTGATCAATTCCAACAGTCCCAAGGCGTTCTGTGCCGGAGGAGATATCCGCTATCTGTATGACAGCTATCAGGCCGGCAATACCCAATATCAGGATTTTTTTGCCACTGAATATAAGATGCTGAGCACCTTGCGTAATTTTCCAAAGGCCGTGATCGTGATGATGGATGGCTATGTACTGGGCGGAGGCTTTGGATTGGCTCAAGCCTGTCATATCAAAGTTACGAGTGAAAAATCACGTTTTGCCATGCCAGAAACTGCGATTGGTTTTTTCCCCGATGTCGGTGCTACCCATTTTCTGTCCCGACTGGATGAAGTCGGTGTCTATATGGCATTGACTGGTGAGCAAATCAGTAGCAGTGATGCGCTGTATCTGGATCTGGTGGATTATCATGTGCCGAGTGAGCGTTTTGCTGAATTAGAAGCAGCATTGATTGCAGCACCGGTATTAAACCCGATTGAGATTCAAAAGATCATTAGTTCCTATATTACGCATCCGGTAGAAAGCGAGCTGCAAAAACGTTCAGATCTGATTAATCAGCATTTTGGCTATCAACACCTGGAGGAGATTGAACAGAGCCTTGCTCATGCAAGTAGTGCAACTAATCAGGAATGGGCCAATAAAATGCTGACCATTTTGCAGCAGCGTCCGGTGATGGCAAAACAGACCAGCCTGAAGTTACAGCAAGCCGGACAGAATTTGTCGCTGGAAAAATGTATGCAGCTAGAACGGGACTTGCAGGATGTCTGGTTAGAGCAGGGCGATTTTATTGAAGGGGTTCGTGCGCTGATTATTGATAAGGACAAAAATCCACAATGGCGAACCGAAAATGCAAAATTTGAACAAACACTGGAAAAGCTCTGGCCAGCATGGACTCAGCAGCGTATCGAAAATATTACTTAAAGCTGATGGTAAAAGACCCTCTATAATTTAATTATAGAGGGTCTTTGTATCTGTCCCATACTTTCATCGACATGAATTCTATTTAGTGGGACGGTTTCTTTTTCTTGCCGCCACCATCTTGTTTGTTGACCGTTGACCAGGCAATACGTTCGGCTTCTTCCTCAGAACGACCACGTTCTTTTTCGCTTTCTTCAATATGTTGGGCCTGCCGTTTCTGTTTATCGGTATAGGCTGATTTTTCACCTCTAAGCATCTTAATATCCTCATCAGGTTTGGCTGAAATTACTATAACAAGAGCTTACTTTTGCGAGGGTAAGTATTTGTTGGAAACATTTTATAAAAACAATTTTTTTTAAATATGAAAATCCAAAGATTAAATAGATGAAGATAACGGTCAGCTAGAACCGCTATCTTCTGTGCCAGATTAGCCGTTAATAATACTGCCGCCATTCACATGAATCACCTGACCTGAAATATAGCTGGCTTCTTCACTGGCCAGAAATAAATACGCCGGTGCTACTTCACTTGGCTGGCCCATGCGGCCCATTGGGGTACTTTTACCAAAATCTTTAAGCTGTTCTTCATCAAAACTGCTCGGAATGAG
>NZ_JBMPXW010000008.1:0-12243 GCF_049367455.1 Acinetobacter lwoffii | reverse complement strand
AGCGTCCGCTGAACACACCTTATGAATTCATCCTATAAGCCTTAATTTAGTCCCCACTTAAAAACAAGTGGGGACTAAAATTTATGACTACAAATCACCAGACATCCATCGCATCTCTTGCGAAAAAACGAAGAACATACAGTGCTGAATTTAAACAGCAGATCGTTCAGGCTTGTAAAGCACCGGACGTTTCAATTGCTTCGGTCGCTTTGCAACATGGATTGAATACAAATCTTGTATCCAAATGGATTCGCTTAATTGATGGTAAGCCAGGGAATGATCGCTCACCACTACCGAATAAACCTGCATTTATTGCCTTATCTTGCTCTACACCATTAGATCCTACTCCTACTGACATGTTAACGGTTCAAATTACTTTACCCCACTCAAAAGCAGAAATTGGCTTGAAATGGCAAGTATCAGAAATATCTGCTTTAGCAGAATTACTCAAGGCACTTGCAACATGATCCGCATTGATGAAATCTGGCTTTCTACCCAACCTCTGGATATGCGAGCAGGGATGGATACTATCATGGCTCAGGTGGTGAGAGCCTTTGGCTACATCAAACCGCATTGTGCTTACCTGTTCTGTAATAAACGTGGCCATCGCATGAAAGTGCTGGTACATGATGGACTGGGCATCTGGCTGTGTGCCCGGCGGCTGGAACAGGGAAAATTCCACTGGGCGCAGGTTCACCAGGGTGAAAGCATGGCGATCAGTCCGGAACAGTTACATGCACTGATCCAGGGTTTACCTTGGCAGCGCATTGGACGACAGCAGGTGGTGACGATGCTCTAAACTAGGCTGGTCCATTCTGCTATTCTCCAAACGTTCTATTTCCTCTGCGTCATGACCTCAGGCATACTGCGGTCATGAATACGCTGCCAGACTTAAGCCAACTGACCCATGAACAACTGCTGGAATTTACCAGACAGTTGGCAATGCAGCATCAGTCTCTGGCACAATCAAATCAAGAATTAGAAAAATCAAACCAGCAATTGGATGCCAAAGTTCAACATCTTTCCATTCTCACTCAAAAATACGAGCATGAGCTCGCACTATTTAAACAGCACAAATTTGGCAGTAAAAACGAACATCTCACCGCAAAACAAATCCATCTGTGGGACGAAGCGGTTGAAGAGGATATCGCAGCAGTTGATTTGGAACTGGAGCGGCTGAATGCAGATAAAACCGATGCAGCGACAGAGAAAGCCACAGTCAACAAACCTAAACGTCGACTGCTGCCGGATCATCTACACACCATCCGTATTGAGCATGAACCTGCATCAACCCAATGCAGTTGTGGCTGCCAGTTACGTCGTATCGGCGAAGATATCAGTGAAAAACTGCATTTCAGACCGGCACAGTTCTATAAGGAACAGCATGTGCGTGGCAAATGGGTCTGTGATCAGTGTGACACCCTGACTCAGCAAGCGATGCCCGCCTATGTGATTGATAAAGGCATTGCTTCACCTGAACTGCTCAGCCATGTGCTGGTATCGAAGTATGCCGATCATTTGCCGCTGTACCGTCAGCGCCTGATCTATCAGCGGGCGGGCATTGATCTGTCCAGATCTACTTTATCTGACTGGATAGGTCGCTGCGGTGTAGAACTGGAGCCTCTGGCCAATGCCTTAAAAGAGGTGGTGCTGCAACAGCGGGTGATCCATGCCGATGAAACGCCGGTCACCATCATGCGGATGGGTGATGATGAGAAAAAACCGAAGAAAGGTTATGTCTGGGCCTATGCCACTACACAGTACAATCCAGTTCAAGCGGTGATCTATGACTTTCAGGATAGCCGTTCAGGTCAGCATGCAGAAGAGTTCCTGAATGGCTGGCAGGGCCATCTGGTCTGTGATGATTACAGTGGTTATAAAGCACGCTTTAAATCAGGCGATGTCATTGAGGTGGGCTGCATGGCGCATGCACGTCGTAAATTCCATGAGCTACATGTGACTGGGAAAAGTCAGATCGCTGAACAGGCATTACTGATGATTCAGAAACTGTATGCGATAGAAGCAGAACTCAGGAAAAAGACCGATAGTACAGCAGAACACCGCCGCGAATACCGACAACAGCACAGCCAACCGGTGATGCAACAACTGTATGAATGGCTCAACCAACATTATCTGACGGTGCCATCGAGTTCTCCAACCGCCAAGGCCATCAATTACAGTCTGAAGCGTTGGCCAGCCTTAAGCCGCTATCTGGATGATGGCAATCTACCCATTGACAATAACTGGGCAGAGAACTCAATGCGTCCCTGGGCATTGGGCCGTAAGAACTGGTTGTTTGCAGGTTCGCTGCGCAGTGGACAGCGAGCGGCAAATATCATGACTTTAATCCAGTCAGCAAAGCTGAATGGGTTGGATCCGTATGCCTATCTCAGTGATGTGCTGAAAAGGCTGCCGACGCATAAAGCGACCCAAATAGAAGAATTACTACCACATCGCTGGAAATCCAACTCAAATTAAAAAATAGGCATGGGGTTCAGCGGACGCTTACTAACAAAACTGCTTATAGTTTGTATTAAGCATAAGAATTTTTATCTAATAAAAATTAGATAAGTATTTATTTTTCTTATTTTTATGCTATACCTATATTAAAAATACTATTTCTAATTAATCTAAAAGGATAAATTAATGAAAATTAACAACTTATTAATAAAAAAACCTTCTTCTAATGACCATCAAGTATCAATTTTTTACACTATATTTTTCTGTCAAGAGTAATATAAGAACTATCTTAATCAATTCGGTTGCTTTATAATCGCGAACCAACCGTAAAACAAATTATTGTTTTTTTATTAAAAATCAATAATTTATCAAAAACATCCATTTAAGGATTCTGCCAAATGTATCTTCGTATTCATAATCTATCTGGGTTTGAGTATAGAAATTATATAAATGGTTATAGTGAGTTCATGAGAACAGAAAATATAGTGTCTATATCTGAATCTAAAAAAGTAGTTAAAAAAGTAGCTAGAAAATCTTATGGTTTAACAAGAGAAAAAGCCGAAAGAATTTCTATGAATACTCGAAATGCTTACATGATGAAATATCCAAGTACATCAGAAGCATAGGCTCTATTTTTTTTTAAAAAAAATATTTCTAAATCTTAAATACACCTTATACTGTTGAGTTGATTTGAGTTCTACAGGAGGTGGTGTATTCCTAATTTTTTACCAAAAAATTTTCAAATTTTAGATTGCTATTATGCTGGGGCTAAAACCGATGAAGATCGGCATATCCTTACTATGATGGCTAAAGATTTTGAAGATTATATGTTTAATAGTGGAGCGTTTTCTAAACGATTCCATGAGTCATTTGGGAAGGATGTTCCCAATGATTATCCAAGGCATGTGATGGAAGCACATGGACTAGCGCATGTTCATATCTTTGATGCGGAAGCTATGACAGATGAAGCTATCGAAGAATGGGATAAAAATAATTTTCCTCGTAAGTTTATAGGGCGCCGAGGAACAAGTGACTTATGTATGGTTTATACATTAGGTTCAGAGGGAACAGTTTTATTGTTAGCTTTTTTTGCTCCACCAGCGCATGAAAAGCACGATGATTGTGATTACATCAATACATTGATTCGTGCCGCTAATGATTTTTTCCAAGAGCAGGATAATGGAGAGTATGTTTTACCAAGAAGTAAAATCCTAGATATTCTAGCTGCTTGATAAAATTACGATCATTTCTATTCTTAAGGTAGGTACACATGTACCTATTTTTTTTGCTCATTTAACATAAAATCTCTTATGCGAAGTTCAAATGTTAGACCTCACTTCATGTAATCGCCATTATGTTAAATAATAATGATTTTAGTTGATTATTCATCCTTATAGCTTTTGAAAACTTGCAGAACTTTTCTTAATTTGTAATCCTTGTTGCCAAGGGTGTCTAGCTAAGCTAAGGCAGGTATTTGTTGTAGTCGGGCCGCTATAACAGGATGAAGAGTACCTGTATGTTTAATCTAAATATTTTTAATAAGATTTCTACTGAAGTCTTAACCTATAAGAATGCCCTTGAACTGAATTCAGAGAATCAATTAATCATAAAATATAAGACTTCCAGTTCTGATGACTATAAAAAAGCTATTGTCTTGGTACTAAAAGAGCGAGGATATAGTAGGTTGGAAATAGGCCAGTTACTTGAGAGTTAATTCTTAAAATTTTCTAAAATTAACATAATACACGTTATGTGAAAGGCCCTGTTTATGAGCCTTTCATTCGTCTGTCTAACATAAAATCTCTTATACGAAGTTCAAAAAAATAGCCCCATACCGATATTGGATAAGAGCTTTGTGGAAAAAATAGAGTGAATTTAATAAAAAATGAAACCCTCTAATTCTTATTTTATTTTTTTTCTAACTAAGAATTAGAGGGTTAATTTTTTTTCCCTCTGGAGTTTTATAGTTATTGTTATAAGACTTATTAGATCACTTATTGATCAAACAATCACCCCTAATACCCCAAAACCGATCACTAACTTATGGATAAGTGTGATGGAAATCACAAAATTAATCAGATCTAAAAATCAGAAAATTAAACTATTTATGAAGAGCGAATTGCTCTTTTAATTTTCTGATCAGTCTTATATTGCGACAAAGCATATACTGCCCAGATGGCAGCCGGGATCCAACCTAAAACTGTAATCTGAAGTACCAAACAAATGATGCCTGCAAATGGTCGTCCTATCGTGAAAAACAGCAGCCAAGGAAAAATCAAAGCAATCAACAATCTCATTTCACATTCCTATTTATCTTTTCAACAGATCAATAATTAAATATCGGCAGATCAAACAGCTTACGATCTCTTTCATCCGTTAAATATTTATCCATCTGCATAATCAATTTTGCCCGAGCCTGTTCATCCTCTTCGGTGATTTTTAGCATGCAGGATCCGATTAAAATTTTACGTCTGGTATCATCCTTTCGTGCCTGCTCTTTCTCTTTGGCACGTTCTCTTGCCAATGCTGCCTGTCTTTGAGCTTTAAGCTGCTTCAGCTTTTCTTCCTGAGCCTTGATTTTGCTGTCTAGTGTTTCAGTAACGCTCATTAATCCAATACCATCATCCTGGGAAACCATCCCTAACATAAGCGCACTTGAATATGCATTCAAGGTGCTATATGTATAGTAATGTTTTCCTCGAAGAGCGCACTTATGCAAACTTCGTTTGCAAGTCCGATTGGGGTCCCCCCAATACCCCGACAACCGTATCCACGGTTGTATTTCACTACGTGAAAATTTAAAAGCGAAAAACAGGCATGGCGATTTACCACTTTTCAGTCAAAACCGTAGCACGATCTGCAGGGCGTTCCGCCACTGCTGCAATCGCCTATCGTGCAGGTGAAAAGATTTATTGTGAACGTGAAGGCCGGGAACATGATTACAGCCGAAAAACCGGTGTGGAACATAAAGAGATTTATTTACCCGAAGGCGCACCAGAGCATTTAAAAAACCGGGAAAGACTCTGGAACGAAGTTGAACAACGGGAAACCCGAAAAAATTCTACAGTCGCCCGGGAATTCGAAATTGCCTTTCCCAGTGAATTGAACCAGGAACAACGCCTGGCCATGCTCGAAGATCTATGTTCTAGCATTGTAGACAGACACCAGGTGGCGGTTGATGCATGTATCCATGCACCGCATACCGGATCCGGCAGCGATGAACGCAATTATCACGCGCATATCCTGATGAGCACACGCAAACTCACGCCAGAAGGCTTCACGGATAAAACCCGGGAACTGGACCAAAAACACAGTGGAGAAATCGAGCACTGGCGCGAGCACTTTGCCGAGATCTGCAATATGCACCTGGATATGGCCGGATCCACCGCCCGAGTTAATCACCGCAGCTACAAAGATCAGGAGAATGGTCTGGAAGCGACGCTGCACGAAGGACCGAAAGTCACCGAGCTACGCAGACAAGGCATCGAAACCGAAATCAGCCGAAGCAATGATGAAATCAAACACAGAAATCAGGCTCAGCTGCAATACGGCAAAAATATGGACATGCTGATTGCTGAAAATGAGATAGAACTCAGCAAACAGAAAAAAGAACAGCAGATTCAAATCGAACATAGCGCTAAAACGCCACCAATTGACGAAAAAGCCGTGTTTGAGGAAAAACAGAGGGAAACCCTCGTTCAACTGCTCAAAGGCCAAATTAGCGCAAAAGACGCGAATCTAGACCTGGATTTCATGCAGCGTAATCTTAAACAAGCCGAAATAACCCTGATCAATCAGCACAAACATCAAAACGAGTTCAATCAGCAGCTTGCCCAGGAGATCGTAAAAAGCGGACTCAAGCAAAGTCATGACAAATTGCAAAGTCTGGTGGATCAACACAACGAATTAACCCAGAACAAGCCCTTGCTGTTTGGCAAAAAAGCCTGGGAAGCACAACGTGACGCGATTTACCAGGAACACAAAAAACTAAAAGGCCAACATGAGCATCAGAAAAAACATGGTGTGAAGGAATTACTGCAAAACGATGCTTTCCAGGAACATGCCTGGAAGAAATACCAAAAGCAGCATCCGGAGAAAGCCAAGCAATACCAGACCCTCTACCAGTCCTACAAGGTCATTAAAAAATGTGTGGACGAGATCAAAACCGAACAGCAGATGAAACTTAGACAAGAACAGCTCAAAGCACAGCAACATGCGCCTAAAATGAAATCTCGTGGCATGAGTCGATAAACAGAGCGAGTGTCTACGAGCGAACTGAGAAAATTTGCCCATCCCTTTCCCTGATTACAAGCTCCCTATCCATACATCACCTGCATAGCAGAGCATCCCGCATGGGTGCGAACTTTCCAAATTGGCTTCCCAAACTGAGCGAAGCGAGTAAAAAAGCTTATGAGCGAAGCGAATTCCGATCTGCTTTTTATCTTGCTTTTGCTTTTTTCAAAGTCACGGAAATATTAACCAAAAATTGCCCCGACGAATCGAGCGAAAGCGAGATTCAATAGAGTTTGAGCGAAGCGAAAACCAAGGGCAATTTTTCATTCCCTGGGCTTTTAATTATTTTTAAGCTTTTAAATGCTTTTAGATAGCCTGTAAGGCTGAATTTATAAGGCTTTTAGAGATTATAAAACGAGGTTTACCTTGCATTAAAACGAGGTTTACCTTGCATTAAAACGAGGTTTACCTTGCATTAAAACGAGGTCTACCTTGCATTAAGCGAGTTAATATTATAACCTCGTCTTATTGACTTAAAAATATAAATTTTTCATATGAAAACCGAACTAATTGTCAAAGATAACGCTTTAATTAATGCTAGTTATAACCTTGATCTAGTAGAACAACGATTAATTCTTTTAGCTATCGTTGAGGCCAGGGAATCAGGTAAAGGGATCAATGCTAATGATCCATTAACAGTTCATGCTGAAAGTTATATCAATCAATTTGGTGTACATCGAAATACTGCTTATCAAGCCTTGAAAGATGCTTGCGATGACCTATTTGCAAGACAATTCAGTTATCAAAGCCTTAGTGAAAAAGGTAATGTTATTAATCACAAATCAAGATGGGTAAGCGAGGTTGCTTATATTGATAATGAGGCTGTCGTTAGACTTATTTTTGCTCCCGCTATTGTGCCTTTAATAACTAGGCTAGAAGAACAATTTACAAAGTATGAGATACAGCAAATAAGCAATTTAACGAGTGCTTATGCTGTTCGTTTATATGAAATATTGATTGCTTGGCGTAGTACGGGAAAAACGCCTCTTATAACTATCTACGATTTCAGACAAAAAATAGGTGTACTCGAAACTGAATACAAAAGGATGTACGATTTTAAGAAATATGTTTTGGACATTGCATTAAAACAAGTAAATGAACATACCGATATTAATGTCAAAGTTGAACAACATAAAACCGGTAGATCCATTACAGGTTTTTCATTTAGCTTCAAACAGAAAAAGTCAGCAATAAATACAGCCAACGACATTGGTCAGGACAAAGAGTTAAAAATCAATTTGACACATGCACAACGATATTTATTTGCTAGTAAATTATCAGAACTTCCTGAGATGGCTAAACTTTCACAAGGTAATGAAAGCTATGAACAGTTTGCTGCACGGATTGTAACCATGCTACAAGAGCCAAATAAATTAAAAGAACTTATGCCATTACTTCGAAAAGTCGGCTTTCAATAAATGATGTCAATTGACATAGTAAAGTTAACAATCAACTATTAACACTATTTGAAAACTGGTTTACATAATGAAAAAACTGTCAGTTTCAGAACTAGCAAAACTATATGGATATTCTAGACAGGCTGTCTATGCTCATATAAAGAAAGGGAATTTATCAAAAGGATCTGATGGTTTAATTGACTTCACAGAGGCTTTGAGAGTTTTTGGAGAACCACAAAAAAACAACTCTACTGTCAACCAAAGTCAATCAACTAATAGTCAAAACTTGACAGAAGTTGACTCGCTAAAACGTCAAGTTGACATACTGGAAAAACAATTAAATCAGGCAATACAGAGAGAAAATCAATCATTAGAACGTGAATCGTTTTATCAAGAACAGATTGAGGCCATGCAGCGCTTACTGGAAGCTCCAAAAGCCAATATGACTACGTTTACCGATCATAAATCTAAACAGGATATAGCAACAGATTCTCGGTCACAGACTGAATCGAACTATGACGGATTGACTACCTCTCGACAAGACAATAAACGTATCCCTGTCCCTGAACACGTTGAGCCAGAACCTAAAAAAAGAGGCTTCCTGAGCCGTTTTTTCCTTCCCTATGGTTAGCCAGGACTCCAATTTTTTGATGAGCCAATTTCAGTGCAAGCACCTGAAATAATGACTCCTCAAAAAACCGGATGATGTTTATTAAAACTGAATAAACTCGTGGAACATTGTTTATTTATTGAGCGTGAAACATGAAAAAGCCATAAAAAAGCCCACCTTGGGGAAGATGGGCTATCAACTAGAAACTACAGCATTGATTTCTAATGAAAATTATAACACGTTTCGTATAAGGTGTATTATGTTAATTTTAGGCATATTTAAGAATTTCACTCTAAGTCATTTGCTCAACATTTTTTGATTTTTTATCATTTAAGGTAATCAGAAATAGCCAATAACATAAGCCAGGGAATAGAGCCATAAGAACAGTCCATGTATTGGTATACATCTTCCACCATTCTTTTGAAATTTCTCCTGTATGGCTCCATCCAAAAAGAATAAAAAATGGTGCAGCAATAATTAGAGCACTAATACAGATGGTTAGCAGGTTAAGGATGCTATAACGATTTAAAAGAATTGAGAACATGAAGCTGAAAGGCACAGTCAAAATACAATAAGCTAAGTAAACAAGCCCATGCCCTACAAAAACCACAAAAATTGAATAGAGGCTATATTCATGATTCATTATGATAAAGAGCAATGCAGCAAAGAAAAGTAATGGTAATGGAGCAAGTAGTAGGGCTTTTACTATTCTTTCTTTTGAGTATTTCATTAGCTTAATTCTCTTATTTACTCAATAATTATTACTACTATACCTACTTTAGCAAAGAGCTTTGAATCTCCATTTAACATAATGGTAGTTATGCGAAACTAGTATAGTAGGCTTTACGCGGAATTCTTAGCATATTCATCTTTTGTCTTATATCTTTGTTTTTTACCTATCGGTAAAATATATTCATAACCTATAGAGAAAAAAGTAGGTAATTAAGAAAAAAATTACAGCGATTTATAAGCCTTATAGTTCCGGGAGAGACTATAAGGCTTTTTCTTTATCTTAAAATTCATATATCTATACTATTTTGATAAACAAAAGCATGGCTGAAAGCCATGCTCTGGGAATTCGTATAAGGTGTATTATGTTAATTTTAGGGGAACTTAATTTTAGTTACAGATTTCCCCCAACCAAACGTTCAACTTCTTTCTCAAGAGCAAAAATTTCCTTAGAGTTAATAGCTACACCAATGTTATTTGGTATCTGAGTAATTGGTACTGGAATATTTGAAGTTGGTGCGGTAACAATCTGTATTTGACCTGATGCAGTATGCATTGCTCCAGCATAATGAATACCTAAAAGGCGGATACGAGAGGCCCCCATGTAGGTATTGCCTTTATTGTCCATATATCCCCCAATATTTGCTAAAAAAACAGGAGAGCCGCTAGACCCTGGAAAACTAGCAATATCTGTTAAAAATTCAGACTTACCATTCCAAGAAACATTAGGATGCGTTGCAGTGATACCTTTTCGTATAACAGGAAGATTGTTTTTTGCATCCCAAATTCCATTTGGGTAACCAATCATTACTATATCTTCCATAGATGAATAGGACTCACGCTCCTCATCTTTTGGAATTAGATCTGTCTGGAGGGGTATATAAAAAAGCTTTTGCCCAGATTGTTGCAGTTGATTTAGTAATGGTCCTATTAAAAAAGCTGCAAGATCAATATTTGGATCGGGATGTTTTATACACTGTTGCTCAAATTGCCCGAATTGAAATTGTTGATGTTTGCCAGTATCAGGAAGCCCATCATCCTTAGCAACTGTTACATGAAATCGACCAACATTAGCGTTAGCAACTACGTGCTTATTAGTAACAATTACAGGAATACAAGTATCTTCTTTTTGGAGAAAATTCATATAAAAGCCTGTACCAGTAGATATCCCACCACCATGAAGATCTGTCTCAATTCTCACTGTACTATGAGTGAGTTTTTCCATTATGCCTAAGCTCATTTTTAATCCTTACAAGTAACAGTTGTATAGTGTAGCAGTCCCTATTTAACATAATGGTGATTATACGCAATACACTTGTATATTAATATAAATATCAATTACTTAAAAATTTCACCCTGATCGTAAAATGCACAAAAATTGGCTTTTGTAATAAGTTGGTGAGTTTTTAAGCATATCTGTAACATTTTGCCAGTAAAATTGGTTAAAAAACGATCAATTTGGCAATCAGTGCCCATTTCATACGGATCCAAGTTCCAAAACTATCCCCAATTGCTGGGGATAAAATTTAGGCTATTTTGTACGCTTTGGCTCACATCAATCTCTACTCTTTGCTGCTATCCGGAATACTGGAATTTTCCTATTATGAACTCATCGAGAACAGGAAGTTCCATATAAGAATAACAATAGATAAGCACAAGGACTGTAAGGTACGACAGGAGTTATACCGAGCGAACCAATACGAAAAACCCCAGCAGGATGCCGGGGTTTTTTTATTGTTTAAAATCTATTGATAATTAGTAATATATAAATTTTAGATTTACTGAATTAAACCAATGAAATTATCTGACTTCTCTACTCAACGTCTTGGCGAATATATAGCTGGAGATCTAGAAGGCTGGCCATATAGACGTGGTGTCGATCTTGTAGAATTCTTCAATAAAATGGGGTTTAGAGAAACCTATGGGCAAGGTTTTCCAAGCCGTGCCATTTATGCAAAAGGAAAAGTTTCTGAACTGAATGGTAAGCCTAAACTAAAAGATGCCATTCGAGAAATGCTTGACCCTAGGCTTTGGATTGATCTTACGTCTAAGGGGCATTCAGTAGAAATCTGCGCTGCTCAAGTAAATGAAATTTTAAATTATGACGGCTATGAAGTAGTTAGAGATGGAAATTTTTACAAAGTACGAGAGTTAGCTGGAACTATTATTGAGATTGAGCAGCGATTTGAAAAATCTGAAGAACTTAGTGAACTTCTTATAGAAGAACAAATCCAAAAATGTAAGGCTAAAATTGAGGCCGAAGATTACTCAGGGGCCATAACTAATGCACGCAGCTTAATTGAAGCAGTATGTGTGAAAATTGAAGCTGAGTTAGATCCTAATGCTAAAGGAAATGATGGAGACCTAGTTAAGATTTTTAATCGAGTAAGAAAGCTATTAAATCTAGAACCAAGCAGACAGGATATTTCTGACTCAATTAAACAGGTTTTGTCAGGGTTATCCAATATAATTAATGGTCTTGCGACTATGAGAAATAAAATGTCTGATGCACATGGTGTAACGTATAAACCAAGTAGACACCATGCAAAGCTAGCAGTAAATTCAGCGAAAACACTTGCAGATTTCTTATTTGATACAATGAGCTATCAGATAGAAAATGGTAATCTTAAAAAGAAATAATTTACCCTTAGTTTTTATAGAAAAAGCCCAATAAATGATGGGCTTTTGGAGTGCTCCCAGTATCGTAGACACAAGAGAGCCTAATTTTTTAGTTTCATATAGCACCTAGTAACA
>NZ_JBMPXW010000007.1:0-59124 GCF_049367455.1 Acinetobacter lwoffii | reverse complement strand
TTAAAACACCGTGTAAATGGTCGTTATAGGCATTTCCATCACCTATATGCAACTCCCCTATTAGTTCGCTGTATTCGCTGTGTGTGTGCATTACAAGCGCAAAATTAGACATTGCTAAAATATTCATTTTCTTTACTCCAAGCCTTTCGACTAATTAAGTGAGCCTTTCGGCTCACCATTTTTTTGCATTATGCTGTTTGAGCATTAAGAGTTACTTTTTTTGTTTCATCCTTATCATTTTTTGATGCTTTGTAATTCCCTTTTTTCACCGTTTTAGAGCCGTATTTATCACGCATTTGATCCATACTGTACCCACCACGCCCCATACTTTTACGCCCCATAAAACACCATTTACCGTGTTTCTGAACCCATTTAAAACCAAGTGTTTTAAGAATATCTTTGTGCTGTTTGGTGTCACCACTTACCCAAATCCAAACCCCAATAATTTCAATTTCAATTCCATCTAATCCAATAATTGCTTGTAATTTTTCTTGAACTGTTTTTTCAACTTCTGTTTGATGCTCTCTACTTTCCCAGTATGAATTTTCCCCATAATTTTTATCTTCTTCTGAATCAATCAGGTTTTTCAAAAGAAAATCATATTCAGCATTGATCTGCTGCATAGTTGCAGTATCACCGCCACGATCAGGATGAAATTTAAAGCAAAGTTTCTGATACGCTTTTTTTAGTTCAACTAGGCTTTTTACATTAGCTAAAAATTCGATTTTCATATTCTCTACTCCAAGCCTTTCGGCTCTAAACTAGGTAGCGGTATTGCTTACCTTATGCTTATAATTATATATAACCTAGGTTATTTATTCAAGCCTGGATTAAATATTTAAATCCTTAAAAAACAATCACTTATAAATTATTTTTACTATTTTATTCCCAGCAAAATCAATAACTTATCAGCATATCACTGTAATAACCTAGAGCGAGTGTCTACTCGCCTAGTCGGGATCTTCGACTTCCCAACCTTACTACTCCCTGATTACCTAATCCCTCATGTGGATCTATCCAGGTGCAAGCCGAACAAATTAAATTAGCTAGAAAAAATCTGTGATTTTTTTGAAGATGATTTCATTTGTGACTGAGCTTATTAAGCTAAATTATGATCCTGGAATGTTGCGCTACCGCAAACAAAATTTAAACCTGGTGCGTTAGGGATATTGCCCGAAGGGGCGAAATTTCAGCGTTAAGTTTAGTATGTCAGAAGGCTATTAAAATTAGGTTCAAGCTTGCTTGAAACTAAATTTTAAAGCGTTGTGTCATACTAAATAGCTGTAAAGTTCGAGCGTAGCCAATAAGCCCGACCCGAAGGGTAACGCCCAAATGAGATAATAAAACTCAGCTCTGATCCATATATATTTTCAGGTTAAAGTATTAATGATTAACCTATATGCCCTTTAATAGCTTCTTCTACACTTTCAAAAACATCTTCTTCATTCTTAAATTCATCAATATTTAATAATCCTTCCATAGCAGCAACTCTTAAACGAAAATTATTAAATATAATGTTTTCTTTTTTACCTAGAATTAACCAACCAGCACAAACCTTTTCGTTTCCCGCCGTGTATCTATCCTTATACCGTTCATAAACTTCATCCCTGGCCTTCTCCTTATCAAAACTATCAATTTCATCAACTCTATATTCAAGTTCTTCTAAAGCTTCATTGAACTCACCTATAGCCTCATAATCTACTGTTTTATGACAAGAAAAAATTTCATCATCTTTGATCATGTAGTCCATAATTTCCTGGATACGATCAGCCCTCAAATAATTTTTATCTTTCTTAAATGGACAATCTTTACAAGGACTTTTTAAAGAAAAAGGATTTAATATTTCTTTATTACACATTTAAAGTTCACCCTTTAAATCACATAACCCTTTAGTATTTTTAATTTCATTCTGATTAATACTCCCTAAATTAACCATTTTTTGTTCATCAAGCACAATATCAAAATCTCTTATATAGCTTTCCTTTGTTTTGAAAAAATCAAAACCTGAAATATATTTAGAGTCACATACATCACTTAATGTCAAAGTAGTATAAAAAAACTAACATTTTTATTATTATTTTTAATTTGTAGAATATCCCCAACTAACCTATTTTGAATTGATTCAGGAACAGGAATAAAAAAATAAAAACTAATTATCACTAACATTAAAAATACTGCATGGATCTTAAGAATTTTACCCCCATCAGCTAAAAGACTTTTTTTAAAAATCAAAAATATCAATCCATAAGCGATATAAAGCATCGCCAAAATCACTAGCCAATGAGCATAAATAATTTCAAGATAACCCATTAAATACCCCTAAATATTGAATATGGTATATTTTATAAAATTTGAAGCTACCCTGCTTCCAGGATAGCTTTTTCAATCATTAATTAAGCTTATACTGCCAATTACCAAGTATAAATGCTGGTGTCACCCAAACTTCATTTAACTTTAAAGTAAGTGAGTCACCTATATATATTTTTGCTGGAACACCCCACAAAGTTAGCTGTATATAACACATTAGACCAACAAGCCGATCAATATCAGTTCCTTCTACATACATGTGATAAAGTGGATTAAACCCTTTAGCAATTAGTTTTTTAACTTTGGCCAAAAGTGTTGACCCAGCCCCACACGCTGGATCTGCAACCGTTATAAAACCCTTCTCCGCAATAATATTTTCAATTTTCGAATCACAAATTTCAGCCATTAAATTTGATATTTCGCTAGGAGTAAAAAATTGTGCGTTATTTTTAGAACCAAAATTTAATTCCATATAAAGATCCCCTAAAACGTCATGCGGTGCATTGTAAGCTTCAAGCAAACTAACAATCATTGCCAGCATTTCAGGAAATTTTTGAAAATCCTCCTTTGAGTATTTTTTCATAATTCTGAAATATTCATCTTCAACTGTTTGGCTGAAAAAAACCTTACTTGGCTTTCCAATCGAATTGCGTAGACAACAAGCAAAGCAAGTAACAAAGTCCTGAAAAACTTCAAAACGATTTTTGCTCTTATCGACTGAATTAAATGTGTTTAGAAATTGGTGTTTTAGATCTTCGATTAATCTAATGTTCTTTAATCCAAAAGTATTAACTTTCGAGTTCATATCTTCTCTACTCCAAGCCTTTCGGCTCTAAACCAGGTAGCAGAATTGCTTACCTATGTCTGCTATTATATATAACCTAGGTTACATACACAAGATCTTTTGTTGCGATACCGCAAATTTTATTTCTACCAAATTATTTATAAAACTTCCTGTATTTCTCAATATCATAGGTCAATGTATATTGAATATTCCCATCACAACTATAAATATAATTATCCTGATTTGAGCTTGACCCAGTGCCTACTATTAGACTTCCACCACTGGAAACTCCAAAGCCTGTACTTGATTTTTCATTCCCTTGAATGAAATTAACTAACTTACAATTTTGTTTGAACATCCTAGCAGCACGTTCTTCATCCTTGCTTATATATCTTTCAAATTTACCTTTCTTCGATTCGATATATAGTTGCGTCATAAATAATATTGAACCAAATACAAAGCACCCTATAGCTAATGGAATGCTTTTTTCACCAAAGATCATGTATATAACACCTGCCATTAAGATACAGACTGTTCCACCAATACCAATTGCTAAAATTAAATCCATATCATTCACCTGTTTTTTTAGGAAAATTTAATTCACGCTTATCCTGGCTATCCACATAACCAACCAGCATTATTCCTGCACCTAAAGCACCTAAAACAATTGCAAAACCACAAGCAACAAAATATTGTTTTTCCTTTGGATTTTTGAATGCTTTAATTAGCAGAAGTACAAATGCTACTAAACTCAAAATTGCAAAAATCCAAATAATTACACGTTGCATAACTCCCTCCCAAAACAAAAGGCAATTGCATATGCAATTGCCTTTTGTTCTTAAGCCTTTAACCAATCATAGTTTACTGACGATGAAAAATTTTTCCCTATAACTTCTCCCAGGCCATGTGCTTTCGCAATTTTTTGAATTAATAACTTTGCTTTTTCCTCCTCAAGATTAAGCACCTCTTTTAAATCTTCTAAACAAAAATTTTCGTTTTTTAGTGCTTCTGTATGCTTCTTACTTAAGCTTACTTCCACCCATTCCCCAGCATCATTATAAAATCCAATTTCTTCATCAACTGACCAGTAACGTGCATAATTATTCCAAAAGTAATCAGCACTATTTAACTGCTCAAGATAAATTTGAAAACCTGAGTGATAACCTGGACGTTCGTATAATTTAAAAAAAGTTAAATTATCATTTGCATGATCAAGCTTTTCACCCAGCTCATCACGTTCATCCATATAAAATAAATTTTCAGATTCAGAACTATCGAACTCAATTCCGAAATTAGATATGCAGCTTTCCGCTGTTAAAAAATTAGGTGAACCCATTTTCTCTACTCCAAGCCTTTCGGCTCTAAATCAGGTAGCGGTATTGCTTACCATGTGCTTATAATTATATATAACCTAGGTTATATATTCAACTTTATTTGAACTCCATAGAAAATAAATTTTCTGCTTAGGCTATATAAACTTATCAAATTTTAATTTTTAAAATCGTCAAAGTCTTTTTTTGTTGCTATCTGCATAAATCCATAAGCTGAACAAAACCTAAAAAGTTCCAGCATCTTAAGGTGCATAGCCTGAAACTTTAACTGTTCAATTTCACTATCAAAAAAGTCCTTGATTAAATGAGGCTGAAAAATAAGATCTATATTTGTTTCCCACCAAATTTTACACTCTAAAATTGAATGCCCTAAAAATGTATTTGTTGCCTTATACATTTCAATAAATGGACAATCTGTTAGAACATTATTTATTTTTTCAAGACCTTTCAAGTAACTTCTAAAGTCACTACACGTACCCAATTCTGCAAGTAAAAAATCTTCATATGTATACATATTTGACTTTACAAAACTAAGATCATTATTAAATTCAAAGCTAGGCTTAATTCCATCTATATCGCCTAAAAGTGCTTTTTTATTGTTAAATGCCCCTATGCAAAAGTTTTTTATAGCCAAGACCTTAAATTGCATTTCACTCTCCAAATCTTCCAGCTTCATAAGTGAAAACCATCCGTTTAGAGTCCTTGACAATAACCAATGCTGGCTTTTGATCATAAAAGCCACGCAAAAACTTAACTTCTTGATCTGCCGTTAAAGTCACTCCCGACCTTCTATCTTTTTTATAGCCCATTGCAGCCCGAACCTGGTTAAGAATCTCTTGACCTAATGTTCTTGAAAAAGTGTCATAAGAAACTTTTCTAGCTGACTTTTCAAATTTTTTAAAAACATAGTCCTCACGATTGGTATCTTTTTTTACCAAATCATTCGCTATCCAATTTCCCATATCTCTCTACTCCAAGCCTTTCGGCTCTAAAAAAATATTAGACTTGCTGTTTAACCCATACCCATAATTATATATAACCTAGGTCATATAATCAAGTATATAATTAGTTTTGTTGAAAAAATATTTTTAGTATATTAACAACAAAAGGGCTTTCGCCCTTAATACATATCATCTGTTATTTCCTCACCATCGAACCATTTATTTATACATGGCTCAATTCTTCCGCTTACCATTCCCAGCGGTTTAGAAAACCAATAGCAATCCCAATCCAAATAAACAAAGATTTCTTCATCCACTTTCTCAAAAGCCAATATACAAAAACCTTTTAATTTATGACCATATCCATTGATTACTTCAACTGTATCGCCCAGCTTAAGATCACCGTGATGCGTTTCTTCAACATTCATCACTTCTGATAACTTTTTGATTTCTGTCAAATGCGGTTTGTCACTTACCCACTCTTTAAACTGTGCTGTATACTTTTTTTTAGCTTCTTGAAAACGTGTCATTTCTCTTTACTCCAAGCCTTTCGGCTCTAAATTGATACCCATATTTTTTTGGAAGTAAGGGGGATACCCCCTTAAATCACGCTATTTGCTCACCCATTTGCGTTTTTATAATTTTCTCTATGTCACCAAAGCTTTTTCTATAATGCTCTAATACGCAAAAATAACGGCTTCCTAGGCGCATATAAAAAGTAAAGTATCCAGCTGCCGTTTCTTCACTCATCATAAATGATTCAGTATTTTCATATTTAATATGGCGTACTGGTGGCAGACAATTTAAAGCTTCATCAAAAGCCTGTTTTGTTGTTTCGGCAACTTTACCGAAATTAAGTTTCCGCTTATAAAATTCAACTTCTGATTCAACCCAAACATTAACATCAGAATACCCCCAAGATCTTAGTTTCTCAGCGATTTGATTAAGTGTTGAATTACAACCTAAACCCAAGAAAACACCATCTTTTAAATGAGCATAACTATAAAAATCTTCTACTTTTACACCATCTACAACTCGGCTATATACAACTGCTTGATCATCTATTGAATTTGACATCTTCTCTACTCCAAGCCTTTCGGCTCTAAACCAGGTAGCGTTATTGCTTACCTTATGCTTATAATTATATATAACCTAGGTTATATAATCAAGCACATTATGCACTTTTGTTGAAAAAATATTTGCGGTATCGCAACAAAAAAACTTATGCCTTTCTTCTTCTTAATATAAGACGCTCTGTTGTCTTTTAATTATATTTTCTTCTGAGTTAGGATCTTCCCTAGACTTTCGCCTTTTTTCACACTCTTTCAACCATTTCTTAAGATCAGATTTTTTAATAATTTTCGGTTTACTAGCCCCTCCAAAACCTCCTCTTTCCTCATGAAAAGCTATGTCCCATTTTATTCCAATACACTTATTTAATGCGCTCTTTATCTCTTCTGGTGTTGCTGGCTCTGAACAACCAACCAAAAAGCAAAGACAAAACACATTCAAACTCAGTAATATTTTTTTCATATTCTCTACTCCAAGCCTTTTGGCTCTAAAATGATTTTCTTTAAAAAAGATAGGGCAAAAGCCCTATCTCATTTTCCTTTCAATAAGTGCTGATACTTTTCTTTAAAAACTTGTATCGCTTCAATGTGTGATGCCATTCCAAGATAAAGAAAGTTATAAAAATTCCCTTCATCATTCACATCTACTGCATCATATAAACCTGTTGAATCACCATAAATTAAATGACGTTTTGTTAAATCATATTCGGCATTAATCTGTCTTGTTACTTGCTCTATACCATTAGTAATAGTTAAGTCTGTAACCATCTTTAGATCTTCAATGACTACAAAATTTTCATCTACAAACACCACAGTCCATCTTGGCGGATTTAAAAACATATTCTCTACTCCAAGCCTTTCGGCTCTAAACTAGGTAGCGGTATTGCTTAACCTATGCCTATCATTATATATAACCTAGGTTATTTATTCAAGCCTGGATCAGACTTTTAAATCCTTAAAAAACAATCACTTATAAATTATTTTTACTATTTTATTCCCTGCAAAATCAACAACTTATCTGCATAGCACTGTAGTAACCTAGAGCGAGTGTCTACTCGCCTAGTCGGGATCTTCGACCTCCCAGCCTCCCTACTCCCTGATTACCTAATCCCTCATGTGGATCTATCCAGGTGCAAGCCGAACAAATTAAATTAGCTAGAAAAAATCTGTGATTTTTTTGAAGATGATTTCATTTGTGACTAATTTCTACAAAAGTTTGCTTTAGATTTCCCCCTCCATCACAATGTTTTTGAAAACTAATTTTATGGAAATTTATAAATGTCTGTATTAAACAACAATGGCAAAGTAAGTATGTTTCTTTTCCATTGTTATTTTAATGGTAGTGAATCAATTACACATTTTGAGCATGAGTCTGATCCTGTGCTTTATAAATCTTTAGACAACTTATATGGTGTACTTATTTCTGACAACTCAGGTCAGCACAGAAAAATAACTGCTGGTTTTGCTATTAAAACCACTTTGGATCACAACAATCCTGCATTTCTTGAAGTATTAGGAAGTGTTAAAAATTTGAATGATGAAATAGATAAACACATTCATGAGAAGTGCTCATTTATACCATTTAAGTTGAATATGGGTAATGATGAACCTTTAACTGAAACAGAATTTCTAAGAATCATGCAAAGCCAATTTATGCGCTATAACGTGGATGGAACATCTTGATTTTAAGGAAATTGTGAGTTCTAAATAACTATGCGACATTCCAAACTACTTTGCGATTAAGGAAATTAATTATGGAATTTGAAGTACAAGCCAAGTCAAACAATGCTAATGACATTGATATTTTTCTGCCTGTAGAGAGCTTAGATAAAGCTTTTGAAGTTGCTGAACAACAAAAAACTGTTGAAAATTGTTATGTATTTATCGTCAGAAAAGGTTCTAAACCAAACGACTACCCATTCCAACTGCATAAATGGCAAAGATGTGAATATAGCGGTATTAATGAATGGGAGGAAACAAACAGCTTTACGATTTTTTTGGGTAAATACCCTCAATATGATCCCGAAACTGGTAAATCCTGTTCATAAATTATGTCGCATATTTGAATGTAAATTGTTGGGCTTGTCGCAACATTGATTAGTAAATTTGTCGCACAGTTCTTTAGAATATTGAATGTATCTTACTGATATTTTATAAAACTGTCGCTTAGTAAATTGGAACTGACAGAAATTATAAAGCAATGCTATTTTAGTTGCTCAAATTGTATAAAGGCTTATTAGCTACTGGAGATAAAAATATGCTTGATCTTGATAACGAAAAACATATGTTTGTTGTTTTAACTATTCTCGTTTTTTTGTTTGTTTTATTTATTTATAACCTTGATTTAGCGATGATGTTCTTTTCAAGTTATTTTGATTAGCCACTGAAATTTTAATCACCTTAGCCTTAGTGATAAGCCACTCTTGCACATAAGCAGATCAATGATCTGCTTTGATTGAAATATTCTTTAAATATTTATTTTAAAAACAATTTTCCATTTTTAAAATTTGGATGCACTGCAAAACTAAAAATATCATTTGTATTTTTGTCTGCCACATAAAGGTAATGGATTCTATACTCTATACAAGCTTTATGAAAATTGAGTAGTGCCATTTTTTCTTCATCTGAAACATTTGCAAGATCTAAAACACTAAAATCAAAATGAGTTAAAGCAAAATCCACATTGAATTTACTCAGCTCAGAACCAGCAAAAATTGCTTCATTAGCACCCAACTTTTCGTGTTTGTCACTAAGTTTAATAAATACCTTAGAAAGCCAATCATCAAACATTCTGAACCAAAGAACGAAAATGATAAGGCCACTGATAATAGATAAAGTTAGCATCATTTTACTTTTCTCCTGGAATCTTCTTAATTTCTAATTCCCTAATTTCATTAGAATCAGAATTAATCCTAAAAGCTTTCCCAATGACATTATTATTTTCTTTATTAAAAGCTATACAACCTACCCCAGCCTGGAAAGGAATATTTCTGTAAGCATGTTGCTCAAAAATTATCGGATCTTTAATTTTTAATTTTTCTTCTTTTTCCATATCTTTAATTCTAATGTGTTTTCCATCTACCCATGAAACATACATATAGACTCTATATCCTAGCTCTTCAACCTTTAGTGACTTAAACTTAATTACTCTCGATCTAATCCACCTAAAGGGATAAAATTCAGGGAAGGATCTAATTAATAATTTAATAAAGTTAAAGATCAGAGCTAAAAGAAAAGCTGCTATTAATCCAGCCACACAACCCATACTTATATAATTAAGATAACTCATAAAACCTACTTTTGATTTTGCATTCTTCGCCATTGTTCTGGCGATATATTCTC
Organism: Acinetobacter lwoffii; assembly: GCF_049367455.1. Taxonomy (GTDB): domain Bacteria; phylum Pseudomonadota; class Gammaproteobacteria; order Pseudomonadales; family Moraxellaceae; genus Acinetobacter; species Acinetobacter lwoffii_W. Next base: position 49,349 of record NZ_JBMPXW010000007.1, on the reverse strand, counting down.
AGCATTTTTCCATATGCCTATTTTTTGCTGTTGTGCATATGATTCAAGGCTTATCATGGTGTTATCCGTTAAATACTGACGATATGCCCAGGCATAGCCATAACGCACCATAAGCCTATTCACATTATCATTCCCCTTTAGTACAGTTCCAATAATGCGATCATATCTATCTTTACCATGTTCTTTTACATAAACAGGCTTATTATAAATAAAGTCAGACAACACCATTTTAGCTTCTTTGCCAAATGGCTGCCCCATTTCAGGTGCATCAATATTAGCTAATCGAACCTTATAGCTTTGGTTGTTCTGAGTTAATACGGTAATAGTGTCACCATCTGATACACCCACTACTCTACCCACAAAATCAGCAAATGTTGTTAAAGGGATTGAAGCTACTAATACCCCTAAGCACCATTTTTTCATAATAGAAATCTCTAACTAAATCTGGAAAGTCTTAAAAAAAAAGGTTAGCGATAAAATTACTTCAATCGCATTCATATTTTTTCATTGATATACAACTTCAAATAATGAACTCAATTATAAGTTAATTTTATTTTGCTAACCTTTAAAAAGACTACAAAAGTTATTTCTTCAAAATCTTTGAGATACTTTCAATTAAGTTTTTATTGTATTCATACTCTCCCCAGCGTATCAAACTTTCTGCATTGTTCTGATTACTAGGATTATTTAACTCGCTCTTTAATGCTTCATTGTGAAGCCATATTTCATATTGAATACCTTTCAAATCATAAACATTTATTGAGCCATTGATTTTATAAGCTCTATCAATTGTGTTTAAAAATGCTTGATTGTTTTTACCTTCATCCATCAACAATCCAATTTTTTTAGCATCAATTTTCTTTAACACTTTTGAACTGTTGAAAGCACTAACAAGATAAATTATCAAACATATTCCAATGTATCCCCATAATGGAAAATCAACATTGAACCAAAAAATATTAAACATCCACCCCAAAAATGCGATTACGGCAAAGAAAGCTCCCATTGTCTTAAGGTGCTTTTTTACCATATTTGACTGAGCTGCATGTGTTTTAACAGCACCATAATCTTTCATACTTCATCCTATTTTGCGGTATCGCAACTTTTCAATTAGCTTTGAATTGACCTATTTGATTTTGTTTTTCATTTCCCATTGCATGAAAAACCTGGATACTTTCACCAGCTTTACAACCAGCTATATGAGCTTTAAAAAGCTTATCTTTATTTTTAAATTTACTTTCTTTAAATTTAAATTCTTTAGGATTAAAAAATTCTTTCTTAAACCTATTCAAAAGATCATCCATTTTTTTGTTCGGGTGGATTGCTGCACACTTTGTTTTTACTGAGAATATCCATCCCATACAAAAAGTATCGCCTAAACTTCTTTTTGACTTTAGTTTGGTATTTCCATGCAGACCAGACACATATTCTTTACGCGCCTTTTTAAGAGAAGGTAGTAAAACCCCATAAGCATACTCAGCAATTTCTGTATTGGGTTCAATGCCGTAAAAAATGAAATTTTTATTCTCATCTATTAAAAAACCACACTCAAATATTCCAGCTACCATTTGAGCTAATCTAACTTCTACAAATCTCATTCTTTTAAGATCTGTAGTTAGTGTTCTTTTTTTAATTTCTGAAAATTCAACATCATTCAATGAAATATTGTTTTGCTTCATCAGTGTTTGAGCTTGTTTCAATGCGATTGCAGCTTCATTCTCGTTACTGCTTTTTGATAGAGCCAAGCACTTTTTTATTTTCTTCAATATATCTTCATTCATTGATACAACTCCACGCCCTTCGGCATTTTTAAATCAAACATTTAGCTTCTCTATTTCCAAAGCATACTTTTTCTTAAGAATTTTGTTTCTTTCATGCTCAATACTATTGTCTGTTATCGCTCTCCATAAAGTAGTTCTACTAACACCATAATACGACTCCAATTCTTTCAATTTAACTCCATGTAAGTGAAAGCGTTCCAGGGCTTCTATCTTTTGAGCTTTGCTTAAAAGTATTTTTCTTCCTTTGGCTTTTTTCTCACTTCCACCTAACAAATAATCTTTCTTAATATTTTCACGTTTAATTAAAAATCCAGCCCATGATGCAAACATTTTTATTGCTGTTTCATAGGACAATTCATTACCGCCTATCACTATCTCTTCTTGGACAAAGTGTAACTTTGCACCTGTAGCCGAAAATTTTTTAAACAATTTTATAAATTCAAGCTCACTAAAGCAGAATCTTTCAAAGCCTGGAATAAAAACATCATCCTCACTTTTTAAGATCTCAAACAATAGATCCAGCTTTTCACGACTTAAGAAATCGTTCAATTCTGAAATATCATCTACAAGTATTTTTTCAATTCCAATGCTATTCAGTTTTTCAATTTCTAGCAGAAAAAATTGATCTTGCATTGATCCAGCTGCATAACCAATTTTCATCAGAAAGCCTTAAATATTAATATTCAGACTTTTCTTTTCACTTACAAATAGTTCTGTATTTGTCTTTTCAATATTGCTGACACAGCTTGAACACACCCATAAACCATAGTTTAAGGACACATTGCAACGGCTCATACATAGAGTACAAGGACGTGGAAAATTAATTACTGACGATTGATTAAGCTTTGGTTTTGTTAAAGCATTCATATTATATCCACTTATATTGAAACAATGTTTATGAAACATTGTATCTTTTATTGATATAAAAAACAAATTCAATTTATTCCTTAAATTATTGAAATAGATAAAATTTAATAAAAAATAAAAATTTATTTTTCTTTAAAGAAATATATAAAATCAGGCATGATGTTTCATAATTGATTTATTTATGAAACACTACTCATCAAACACATTTTTTATTTTATTTGGGTCACATATCGCCATAAAATGGTCATTAATTTCTTTATGTATTCTGTTTTTTTCTACTGGATCATCCCACACAGTAAAAGTATCTAATATCTCGATAACCAGCATTTTATAAAACTTTTGCTTTTCACTATCACCACTTTTTTCTTCTTCTTCTAATAAGCTTTCTATTGATCTCCCATTCCCATATTCACCATGCTTGATCAAAGCATACTGAACCATCTTTTCACATTCTCTATTCACCTCTGGCTGTCCATAAGCTGGGGTAAATAATAAGCTCAATGCGATTAAGCCAAAATAAAAATCAAGTCTTTTCATTAGCACCCAGCTTACCCATACTAGCTACTCTTATTATAGTTTATATTACAGTGGATCTCTTACCCTCAGTCACAAATGAAATCATCTTCAAAAAAATCACAGATTTTTTCTAGCTAATTTAATTTGTTCGGCTTGCACCTGGATAGATCCACATGAGGGATTAGGTAATCAGGGAGTAGTAAGGTTGGGAAGTCGAAGATCCCGACTAGGCGAGTAGACACTCGCTCTAGGTTACTTTCAGTTTATTAGTTTTCAATCCAATTCTAACTTTTCAATTAGATCATTCAAAAATGCCACTTGTCTTTTTAGATAATCAACATATGTCATGGTTTTATCTAAATGAGCCATATCAGGATTAAAGTTAGGATCACTCGATATTAAAAGTTTGTTTTCAATAAAGTAGTCAAAGTATTCTTTTGCATAAGCATACTCATTGATCTCATTAATTGACTTATAAAATTCCTCCTTAATTCCTACTTCTAATTTTTCTGCTTCAAATATAATTGTATTTGCATCAGGGTACACGCTCGAATACTTTTGAATTTTTAATATTGCTTGAAGTGTATTCATTGGCAATATCATTGCTTTTGCAATGCTGCCAGTAGAATTAACATCATCAATATATTCTTTTAGCTCAACTTCATTTGTGAAGTATTTTTCAATAAATTCATTATCAACAATAATTGCAAAAACCTGTTCACTCATAAATCACCTTAAAAGCTTTCTTTAATTTTAAAAAACGGTTTTTCACCATTAGATAGGCTTTCAAAAATTTCTTGTTGATCAGCAGCAAGCCTAACTGGTGAATAGTGTAAATATTTGCTCGTAGCTAGATATGCAAAAAATTTACCTTCAATATTTCTACCCATGATAAACAGCTGATTCTTATCCGTTACACCTAACAAAGTTTTTTCACGCAAAACTGAATTTTCAAAAAAAAGCTTTTCTTCAATTTCATCTATATTTGTTAGTAGGATTTTCTTTGCACTATTTAACTTTTTTAGCTTGTAAAAGCTTGTAAAACATATGCCAAATATCACAAAGCCTATGAATAAACCTAATAATAAATTACCGATTGAATAATCATTTAAATTAACCAGGGGAGCTAGTAAAACTCCAAAAACACCTAGGGCAATTCCTCCCAAGCCATACTTTAAAGCTTTTTTAGCTGGCTCTTTGAAATTCAATCTTTCTAATTTTTCTTCATGATAAAAATCAATATATCTATTCATTCGCATTCCTAGAAACTAGGCGACCCATTAGATCGCCTTTTTCACCTCTTATAAAAGTTGCTCTTGTGAAACCACAACAACCATTTCTTGGCTTGGATGGTTTAGTGGTGATACATAACCTATAGCTTTAAATGCCTCAAAGATATTGATCATCTCTTGCATTAAATCTGCGTGTTTTGCTACTTCTAACCAGTTAATAGCAATATGATCATTGCATGACAGACTCACTAAGATCTGTTTTGCTAGTGACTTTCTTTCACTATCGCTATTTTGAACAACGTCTAATAAATATGTATAACTTTGCTCTAAACCCTCTTTAAAGGCATTTCTTAGCTCAGGACTGAACCCTACTGTTTCAGCCTTTTGCTTTTTTTCCTTCTTCTTAACAACATCACCAGCCAAAGCCTCTTCGGCCAGTTTTACTTCATCAACCAACAAACTATTAGCATCAGATTCATTAAAGGATTCAGCTTTGTTCTCTTCAAAGCTATTCAATACTTCTTCTGTATGCTCATCTTCAATTAACGGCTTTTCAGGATTAGTATTTTTATCTTTTAGATTCTTAATCCATTTTCGTGACAAGCCATTTGATAGCTTTTCATCGTTTCCAAGATTTGCAATCAAACAAGTAGCATAATGCTCATTTGATTTATAAATCTTATCGAAATTCAAAATTGCTTCCACATTTGATATACGGCCATTCTCCACTAGATCCATTGTATATTCAGAAATATCATTTAAAGAAATATGTCGTGAAATCCAAGTTTTATCTTTACCTAATTGCTCTTGTAGGTCTTTGCTACTTACACCTAAGTCCATTTGATCTTTAAGCATTTTTGCTATTTCAAGTGGCTTAAGATCATTCCTTTGAATGTTTTCAACCAATTTACCCAACACATGGAAATTGTTATTCAAAACTGCTTCAATAGTTGAGCTGTTCGGGCTATCAGGCTTGTTTTCTTTAAGCCATTTAACAGCTAAAACACGGTTTGAACCGACATTACAATAATATCTTTTTTCTTCGCCTGGGATCTCACGTACAACGATTGGTTGTATTAATCCCATTTTATCAATGGATGCTGCTAACTCTTTTATATACTCTTGATCATATTCTTTACGTGGGTTATCGGGATCAATGAAAACTGAATCAATAGGTAAAGTCAAAATGACTTTACCGCTTAATTGATTGTCATTTAATTCGCCCATTGCATCCGCTAAAAAATCCAATCCATCCATTTCTTATACTCCCAATTTGTCAAATACGTTATTGCATAAATCTCTCAAGAAACCTGCTGCCTCTGAGCCATTCTTTACTTTCCAAACTGGAACTTTGTTATGATTAGCTACTTTGATAGCTGAACGATTTGGGATATAAAAACCATTACCAAACATATATGCTGGATAAGCCGTTCTTACTGCCTCTAACTGCTCACGGTCAAACTTAGTTCTTAGATCTACGCGATTAGGAACAAAACCTAAAAATTGAAGTTTCTTATTATGTTTTTTGATTTCAGAAATCCGACTAATTAGAGTTTTAAAACCCATATAAGAGTAATTATCTAATTCAAATGGACTTAAAATATAGTCAGCTACCAACATTGGAAAATCTTGTAATGTTCCCTCTGTAGGAGGCGTATCAAATAAGCAAATATCAAATACATCATTCGCATTTTTAATATTAATAGCCAAATGCTTTAAATTTTCCTTTTCTAAATTCTTAATTGCCTTAGATCCTTTAAACACAACGAAACTTTTATCTTCAATTGCTAAAAAATCAATTTCTTTTGTATAAATATCAATTGTTTCAAATACTTTACTTGCATAGCCTTCCAGATTAAAACCTGAATTGCCTTGAGTATCGTTATCAATAAATAGAACTTTTAATTTTTTTTCAGAAGCGCAATGAGCAATATGAGTGCTCAAACAAGTTTTACCTACGCCACCCTTTTGATTTGAGATCACTACTTTTTTCATTTGAACACCTGTTGTATTTTGCATTTCCCACTCCTTACCTCTCGGTCTGTTTCTTAAGTATACACAGAATACACACCTTTATGCAATATATAACCTAGGTATTTTTTAATTTATTTTTAAAATTTCTATAAACAATATTATTTAACACCAAAAATTGTAATATTTTCTATTTTAAAACAATAAGTTAAATAAAAAACCTAGATCTTAATTTCCCCTTTCTATTACTCGCTAATAATGCCATGTGTTACCTAGCATTTAAATTAAAATCTAAAATAAGATCTGACTCTTCATTCTGAACATTAATTTTTTAACCATAAAAAAAACCAGCTATCGAGCTGGTTTTTGCGGTATCGCAACTTTTGACTTCATCTAAATATTTTGATTTTATTGAAAGTTCTCTATTATTTTACTAAATTGATATGTTTGTTTTCGATAGGGAATAAATTTGCGCTTTTAGCATACTGAAATAAAGCATGAGAAATTTTAACTTTCTTACGCTTTATACATGCGAAATATAAACTGTGGCCATTCCCGTGTGCTTCAATTAAGAAACCAGGTCTTGCATTTAAAAGTTCTTTTAATCTTTTCATTTCATACTCCAAGCCTTTCGGCTCTAATTAATATTTAACAGTTATAGCTAACCAGCTTCACAAAATAGAAAGTATTACTTTCTTTTAACCTTAAATTTAAACTGGCGTATAGCCCACTTTTATTGCACATTAAATAAACGAAATCAAGGTTAGCATCTTTATCCTGGTGGTGGACATAAGCTTGACTTAATTGCCTTTCATTTAACATATATGTCATGAAATACTGATTTGAATTATCAAAATTCTCAATATTATCATTTAGATAGTCTAAAACATCATTTCCAATCCGTATTTCAAAACTATGGAAATCTTCTAAGCTCCCATTGGTATTGATAATTTCAGATGGAAATGCAAAAAAAACGTGTTGCATCACCGTACTCGAAGCCATTAGCTCTATACCCCTATTATACACAAAAAACACACCCTTGAAAGCAATATGTTAATTTTTAAACATAAATTAAATTTATCTAATTATAATTTAATATTATTTTTTACTTATTTGCAAAATTAACCAAAATATATATTATTTGTCATTTTTTTGTAATATATCTTGAAGAATTAAATTTGAAACATAGTTACTTCGATTAACCCCCCATAAATCTATAATATTTAAAAGATTTTTTGGAATAGACATATTTACTCTTTCACAGTTATATTTAAATAAGGTAGGATCAAGCTCAATAAAGATTACATCATTAGTTTTTACATTTGCCATATCGGGTATTGGTGGATTCCCATTTTCTTTAGCAATTTCAGTAATTTTAAGGATAATTAATTCTTTTATTCTACTTACACCCTTTATTAGATCCTCTGATTCTACTGAAATCATAAAATCTTTAGATTCCAGCAGAATCATAGTATCAATTTTACTTATGATAATTGGATACAGTAAATTTATTTTTAACATCTCTAATATTTACACAAAAAACACACCTTTTATTTTAGTATGAATCTACAAATTTTTCAAATTTCTCTAACATACCAATAACAACGTCCCTTTTATGTGCAAGCATATTCCTAAGAGTATTTGAATTAATCCCTGTCATTTCCCCAATATCTCTTGAGGTAATATTCATACCTGTTCTTTCTAAATACTTTACTTCTAAAACTTTTTTTGCCTTCACTAACCTGTCAGACAGTTTGTATTCTTTTAGCTCATGCCATACACCATTTTTATATTCATTAGCAATCCTGGGATCAGTGTTAAGCCCACTATTTTCTTTTAGAGCACGTGTAGTTCTATTTAAAATAATTGTTTCATCACTGTTCTTAAGATAAGAAAATAACTCAGTATCTTCAATTTTCAGCATATTCGATAAAATATCTGCTCTAAATTTATCTATTACAAGTTGTTCGTTTTCTATATTATTCTTATTTCCATATTTTAAATGATTGGAAATTTTGAATATCGTTTCTAAACGACCACATGTAAAAGCATAAGAAATTTTCAATTAAAACTAACCTCTAATTTAGATAAAACAAAGAGCAAATATTTAGATAATCAATCATTCTCAGTGACCAGATTATCACTAGAAGAAATTAAACCTTCTTTAGATGGTAAATCTGGCATCACCTGGTCAACTTCCCATTGCCAGCTTGCATAATCACTTTCTTCAATCATCAATTCAATACTTTGCATGTATTGTTCGCTCTCAGATGTTGGAATTATATACATAGCAGTAGGTTTAGGATTAGTGTCAACTGCAACAATGGATGCCAAAGGTTTACTTGTTGGCAAGTTATATCTTAGTCCTTTAATGAATTGCCGTTTCTGCTCTGTCATTTCCTCTATGAGTTCATACTCATATTTATTTTCAAATGGTATCCAATGCTTATTTACCAGCATAAGTGAAATTTCTTGAATTAAAGGTAAATCACTAGCTGTTTTTAAGATTGTGCATATGAACATTAGATGACATTGATCACCATACATATTCCACAACTCAAGCTCTTTAATAAATCTTTTATTTATACGTTTATGAACATCTTCATTCATAAAAAAATGAAAATCAGGACAATGTTTTGCAATTAGTTTAAAGTCATATCTTGCCTTCTCAATAGACTTAACTTCTCCAATTACAATCATCAAATTTTGACCACTGCCTTTTGCATTTAATGGTGAAAGCTGTTCATTCCTACGAGCTACAATATCTTTTTTAATATCGGTATTAAATGTTTCAGGTATATAAATTGTCTTACTCAATTCCTGACGTTTAGATGTTTTATCAGATGCAGCACGTAATAGCTGTTTTCTTACTAAATACCAATTAGTAGCTTTTTCTTTTGGTAGCCAGTAATTTAACTTTCCTTGTTCATACAAATAGTGCAAAAGTCCTCTTAATGTAAGCTTCTTACCATCAGTAGCTACACTGTCACTTTCTCCACCGCTTGCTGGTGGTGGTGCTTTTCCTCCTCTTTTTGTTAGTGCAAAGTCAAATTTCAATGTTACTGCACCATCATCTGGATTCTCTTGAATAGCCTGGCCTAATACTTCTCCCAATCCAGAAAGCTCATGTGGTGGTTCATAACTTACACAGCCTGGACTATGTGACCCCCCTGTATTCGGCATTCTTTTCAATACATAGCTATTATTAATTTTTGCTATATATAGTGCGACCCCTATACTTGTACATAAGCATTTAGGTCTAAATTTATCTATATAAGCTTCTTGTAAAACTTTTTGAATATTTTCATCGTTAGAATCATATTCATTACCATTAATTGAAATCAGCATAACTTATCTCATTAAATCTTGTTGAAAATCTTGCTCGGCAGATGCTTGAGTTAATTGTCGATCCTGTTCTTGATCTTGATGTTGTTGTATTTCTTGTTGATCCATTACTTTATAATCTCCATGTAGTCCATGATTGATAAAAAGCTGTTGTCCAATTTCAAGATCTTGATCATTTGTATCTTGCACTCTGTCTTTTGAATATTTAATTGCTGTAAAACGGTTTATTTTCATTAATATATGATTTTCATCTTGATCAACCAGCTCCCCTTGTTGAACACCTTTATAAGATTCAGGGCTTTTTATTACTAAACTACTTATATCTCTAGTTTTGTCTTTATCGCCTTGTTCATATTGAATATCTTTATGGGATTCTTTCTCTTGTATGGTTAGATCAATTTCGCTTTTAGGTGCATGTGACGACATTTTCATATGAACAAGCTGCTGCCATGCAACTTGATTGTATTGATATTCACTTTTCCCTAATGGCTTATTTTTTTCAAAATCATATGTTTCACTTGCACTCTCTTTTTTTAGCCAGGTTTCACCATCAGGATTAAGCTGATTGTTATAAACCTCATTTCCTACTCGATCATAAACTTTTACTTTATCTACAAGCTTACTTTTCTCAGAAACTTCTAAAATTTCGCTCATACCTTTTTGATCAAATTCTTGAATCGCCTTATGATCACCAAAACCTAAATTACCTTTTTGATCTTCATACTGCATATTATTTCTAAGTAGGCTATGTTCATGTGGTGTGGCAATTGTTCTTAACTCTACCTCGTACCCTGCACTTTTTAATTTATCTGTAGTTGCTTTAAAGTCATACGGATTTTCATTATTTTCATTGATTACAACATTATGTTTATTTTCAATCGCATGATCTAGTACACGGTCAGATATATATTTTGCTTCTTTTATCGAATTTATACTTGTAGAACGATCATCTACTTTTACGTTTTCTAAGTAGTTCTCACTGTGCGTCTTGTAATAATCTGCTCCTACTAAAACACTACCGCCACGATGCGACAATTCATCTTGAGCTTCTAAAGCAAGAACTTCTTTCCCCGATCCTTGTTCACCTAATGTTATAATAGCTTTGGGGTTTTCTTGGGATTCACAATGACTATTCGTTAATTTCACCAAACCTTTTAAAAAATTATCAAAGTTATCTCTCATTTATTAACTCTCCTAGTTTTAAAGAAATATCGTGATAGATCTTTCGTAAAGTCTGTATTGAATACTCAGGTAATTGAGCTTGTAACTTACTAAGCTTTTGAAAATCTTCTAATGTTTTCTGCTCAGAATTAGAAATATAAATATTTACTAGAGCACTCTGTAGCAGCGATATTGAATATTGAATATTGATTAAAAGGTTATATCTAATATCAAATTCTTTTCGTTCATTCTCATTAAATTCTTTCATCTATGTTCCTTAAAAGTATAAAGAGCTGCTCATGATTAGTCTTAATTGATTTCAACAAAAGTTTGCGGTATCGCAACAAGTAATAGACTAAGTTAAATGTATAAGGTAATTCTCTATGAAGTTCTTTAAGATCTAAACACCAATGCTTTATTTAACTAGGTTCTGCTTTATCTTTTATGAATAGCCTATGCAGTATTCTTTTATTCATGTACTTATAAGAATGAATAGATAGATTAATATCTTCAAAGATATTTAAGCTATAGCTCAATGTACCCATTAACGTAGGTAAATATTCAAGAGCACCGCCTAAAGCGGCTACTACCTGATTTGGGCACTGTCGCATTGATTTTTCTGCAATAGCAGCTCTATATTTATTAATATCTTGGATGCTTAACAGTGTTAGACGCTTTAATCCTTTAGTGTATCTTTGAATGGATCTTACACTTACGTTTAGTTTCTCAGCTATATCCTTAACCTTCTCTCCTGCTCTATATAGCTTCTTTGCTTTAGCTCTAATATCATCGTATTTTAAAGATCTCTTTATACCGCCCTTAGAGCCTCTAATAGCTTGCTTTTCACTAAACCTTTGCACACACTCTTCATGCTTTTTCCAGCAGAATTTACTAATAGATTTCGCAATATGTAAGCACTCTTTATAATCCATCGGCTTCGTAAATACTGCATTCTTATTCTTAACCAGCTCTAATACATGGTTTAGCCAATGATCAAATAATTGTCCTGCTTTATCTTTAAAATCTTTAACATCTCTATACGCTAATTTTCTTACTGTATGAAACACCTCATCATTTCTTCCACAAATTACATCTTCATCATTTGCAGATTTTTGGTGCTCATTACTCATAATTGGGCGTATAAAAGGTATTGATTCAAGTTCTAACTTATCTGCCAATTCTTTTAAGTGATATGGTTCTTCCTTAAAGCTGGAAACACGCCACTTACTTGATAATGGGTTTTTACAAATAACTCCATTATATCTTTCATCAGCATCAAACGCATTTGTTAAAGCACGTTCTACTGCTTTGAAGTAGTTTTGAGCCTTTAATGAGCTTTTGTTTGTAAAACTTACAGCATCTAACAATTCATAAACAAAGTGTGCTCTACCGTTTTTTTTGTTCTCAATAACAATATTCGGTGCTGGTAAATGTGGGTTTTCATACATCCAGTCTACTACTGCCCCTGGATTATCAATATCTAAGATTATGTATTTTTTCCACATTGGATGATTTAATTGAATATATGGCTTTGTAATTGCTTCTTTTTTATTTCTTATTTTTGTACCTAACCCCCATTCAAAACCATCTGAACAATATGGTTTTTCAGGCAAGTTATCAAATAGCCTATTTAAGACTAATTCGAGTGTAGTCTGACTTTCTTGTGAATTATCTTCAAATAATGCAAATGCGCTCATAAATACGTCCTGTTGACCCAACAAGACCAGCGAACGTACTTGCAGAAAATATAATCCACATGTAGAATTGTTTGCATAGCTTACAAGTTTGAACGCCAATTCACTAACTTGTATGCGTCTTGAATGGGTAGCCACCCTAATATTTCGTTGAATTTAGCAGCAACTAAATTCTTCCCTTAAAGCCCAAGTAATTAAGTTTGCTTGGGCTTTAAACTATCTGTAATTTTTATTCCTAAACAGATAGTCTTTATTATAACTTCAAAGTGAAGCCTAAAACTACTATAAATTATCACAAATCTTACTGTATATCCAGCATATATGCTAGCAAGTTCCACAATTAACACTCGATGTTCTACACTGTTGAGCATCGGAATAATTTGTATATTTCGTAGTAGTACACCCTGTAAAAATAGCAGATAAAGTCACTAATAGGATTATTTTTTTCATTTAACACCGCTTTTCTAGCTTCACATTGAATACTGAATATTATCTATCTTCTTGTGTGAATTTAAAACAGTTTTCAAACTTTTGTATTCTTTTATATTTGACACCAGGCTACTTAATTTATGATCATGATAGAGTACACATCGAATTGACTTTACTTAATACTAATAAGGATGATTAACATGTTGAAAAAATCATTTGCTGTCCTAGCATTATCTTTAATGGCTGGATCTCTTTCCTCTACTGCTTTCGCAAAAAAAGGTACTGCCTGTACAGCAATGTCTAGTCAAATGAGTAACATTTATGAAGTCAAATTTTTATGTCCTGAACTTGGTCAAAATCGCTTAACGATCTCAGAAATTTATGCAAAAGGTTGGACAGTAGCATCACTAGCATTCCAAGGTAATATTGCAGCATTGGTTATTGAGCAATAGATCCTACTTTCTTCAACTCATAAATTTCTACTCTTTAAGTAATAAGGAGTAGCTTATGACAACCTTAATTTGGTTTACCGCAACTGTTTTAAGTGGATTACTTTTAATCACTTTCGTTCCAGTGATAGCCTATTTCAATTCTATCGCTGGAATCGTTTTTGGTTTTATTTTTCTTAGGCTATTTTTATTATGTTTCTCTTGTTTAAGAGATTATAGAAATGCTATTAGATGGGCTGAACAAGCTAGTAATAGTCCTTTGTTAAACAATGATCCTCAGAATATTACTACTTTGCCAGCACACCCCTTAAATGATCAATATTTAGGTAAATGATTTATAGCCATACCACTGTAATAACCTAGAGCGAGTGTCTACTCGCCTAGTCGGGATCTTCGACTTCCCAACCTTACTACTCCCTGATTACCTAATCCCTCATGTGGATCTATCCAGGTGCAAGCCGAACAAATTAAATTAGCTAGAAAAAATCTGTGATTTTTTTGAAGATGATTTCATTTGTGACTGAGCTGATTATAGGGTAACAAAATGATATATTTATATTAAAATTTTATTATGAGTTCAAAATGAAAAAGTTACTTACATCTTTATTTTTTTTGCTACCAGTTGCTTCTAATGCACAGCCTAAATGGGAATTAGTAAATGCTTTTGTTTCTGATCAGGAATTGATAAAAGTTTACCTAGATAAAAATTCAATTAAAACAAATGATAATGACATTAGATCTTTTGATATGAAACTAATCCATCCAAAGCCTCAACATAATATTAAAGCGAATTTTACTGTTATGTGTTCACGTGGATATTACTTAGAGGATAAATTTTTAGGTAAACAAAATTCACCTAAAGAATGGCAGCATTTATTTACTAGAAATACAGTGATGGGGGATATAAAGATTACTCCTGCCCTAGCATTCCATTCAGTATGTGCAGATAGACTCTGGAAAAACAACGATGTAAATACAATTGAATTTCAAAATAAAAGTGCTGGATCACTCTAAAAGATTTATTGCATCTTAAAATACTGTATAAGAGTAATAAAGATTACTATACTCAGATTTTTATCAACTATTGAAATGCACCGTTAAACGGTGCACAATATAATATAAAATTTACTAAATCTATTAAATACCATGAAATATGATGAACTAGATAAAATTATCTCTAATGGATTAGATCGTTTAAATAAAAAAACATTAGATGAAAGACTAAAAAGAAATGATCAAAAGGTATTTATAAACAGGCAAATTATATTTATTTCTTTATTAACCGTTATTTCAGCTGCTCTATTAATACTGTCTTGGCTTATATCTATGACAGCCTTTTATACTATAGTGGTTTGGTCATTCCCAATAATAGCTAGCATTATTACTTGGTATATCGTTGCTTTAATTCAATATGTTAGATCAGATATATTTAGTGTTATTTTAGTTATATATGTAATTGGTTTACTTCTTGGATTTGATTTATATAAATACGTACTTACAGATGCAATTAGAGAAGGGTATGAATTTTACATTCCTATGATTAACTACCTTATAGATCTTGGATTATAACTATCACTACTATAATGTTTAATTTACACAAAGATATTAAATATAAAAGTGCCTAGGTGACTTATGAATATAGAAGATTATGAGTTTGGATACACTCCATCAAATTTAAGAAGGTTATTAGCAACTTATAACTTAAAACAGAAAAATGTAAGAGAGATTTTAGGAAAAGGTAGAAATACATTTAGTCGTTACTTATATGATTCTGACAATACCAATCATGTGACAATGGCTCATTCCGATTGGTTGAAATTATTACAGTATATAAAAAACAGAAATGATTTGACATGAATCTTTATTTGTCACATGACATAAAGCTTGTCATAGCCATCAATTAAAAATCAAATGCTTAGAAGATCTTGCGACACATAATGACAGAGAATTACGACACATAAGCTGTCATCCTATCGGTTTTTCGACACATAAGCTGTCATTGCGTATTTACTATAAAAACAGTAACACGTTGATTATTAAAATATCAATACTAATAAAATGTCACTATATGTCGTCCAATGACAAACTATGAGTCATAAATGACAAACAATGAGTCGCTAGTAATAAATATTTATGCCTTCAAGAAAAATATTACAATAGGGTATACCCTAAATTAATATTTTTTTTAGAGCCTATACCATCATTTTTTTCATTACTTTAGGGTTGCTTTCTCAAATTGAAATATGTATTAATCTGAACTCTAAGTGAATAAGTAATGTTTTATGAATACAAGTAAGGGCTACCTTGTTGGTTATATCCGTGTAAGTAGTGTTGATCAAAATACAGAACGTCAACTTGCCGATATTGAGTTAGATCGTTGCTATATTGATAAAATTACTGGAATCAGATCTAAACGTCCTCAACTAGAAGAAATGATGATGTTTGTCCGTGAAGGCGATACTGTAATCGTCCATTCTTTAGATCGCCTTGCACGTGATCTTTTTCTTTTACTTAAAATTATTGAGAAACTTAATAAAAAAGGTGTATCAGTTAAATTTCTTAAAGAAAACCTCACTTTTAATTCTTTTAGTAAAAATCCAATGGATGAACTAATCCTTCATATTTTTGGTGCTGTCGCACAATTCCAAAGATCCATCATTAAAGAGGCTCAAAGAGAAGGTATTAAACTTCGTAAAGATAGAGGGGAGTACAAGGGTAGAAAAAGAGTTTTTACAGATGAAAAGCTTAATGAACTCAAAGATATTTTAAGAAAAAAGAATAGCAATGTTAAGGAATATAAAAAGATCCGTTATTCTGCTATTGCTAAAAAATTTAATGTTTCCACTGTTACACTATGGCGTTATAGAAAGGAAATTGAAGCTGAAAATTTGCGATACCGCAACTTTATTCAGCTTTCCAATCAACTTCCAACTGTTCCATATATTGCAAACTTCAAGCAAATAAATTAAAACGATAGCATTTGCAAAATGTGTCATCGGCCAGCGGACTTGGCCGGTGATACCTGGTCAAAACATATTTTTTCATATCAACAACTTATCTTTTTTTTAAAAATAAAGGCTTGGCGAAAAGTTACATAGGAATTATTTATGAAAGTTAAATTAGTAAGCTTACCTGGAATTAACAGATTAATTTATGGCAAATATTCCCATGATTTTGATTTAGATTACACTAAAAGCTTAAATGACCTTAAATCAGATATTGAATTTGTTTTACCATTTTGGCTAAGTCTTAATCAAAATAACCTTATAAACAAATTTAATTTCCCATCCGAAGAAACCATAATTGTATATCAAGGGAATCATCACTTAGATATTGCAAAGAATGGTGAAGGCTCTCTTTATTGGCTACGTGTAGAAGATCATCTTATTTAACAAAAAAGGGTGCTTGTTAGCACCCTTTCTTTTACTTAGCTGGCTTACCATGCTTAATATTATATTCAGCCTGCGCCAACTTTTTATTTACTTGTTTCATGTATTCCTGAGCTGTTGTTCTTGAGCCTTTAACGTAAAGTGCGCTGTTTGCTTCTAGTGCCGAAGCACTAACAGCAGATCTAGCCATTTTACCTTGTCTTGCTGCAACACTCATTCCAGGATTACCAATGTTATGTAAAGCATAAATATCCGCTGCCGTTACTTGGCTTCTTATACCATTTGCTTTAAACGCATTTTGAATACGTCTTTCAGCTGCAATCATGTTCTCAGCCAATGCAATTGAGTTAAGTCTAGGATCTTTCCTATATTTCAATTGCTCTTCTTCACTTAGTTTTTGAAGTGCCTTCAATTCAGGATGTTTAGCAGCCTTAACACGATCTAACCATGTTCCTCTTGTAAACTGACCCAAACCTGTTGCCCCTGTAGAAGAAACGTTATTCGGTCTAAAGGAACTCTCTATTGCTGCAATTGCAACTGCCGTATTTGGATTCACTCCTAATTCCCTGGCAGCTTTTATTACATGTCCACCATGCCTATCAAAATTTGCCCTTAAGGCATGGTCTGTTACTTTTTTGGTGAATCACCTCCGAACCACGTGTCCACATTACCTAATTTATCTTGTAATGTTTTAGTGATTTTACTATCAGGTTTTAAGTCTTGATCATAATCAATCTTAGTCGTTGCATCATCTCTTAGCTTTTTCTCTTTTTCATTTAGCTCACCAACTTTCCCATCAATTGCACTTTCAGCACCTCTTACAATGCCTGGTGTACTCATATTCGGTTGAATTGGCTGAACATCACTACGATCAACACCTACCCGATCAAGATTACTTTGGGCTTTACTATCGAACCCATATCTTTCAGCAATTTCATTTTTATACTGATCGAAACTTACAAAGTAATCTGAATTATTTGGTACTTTATCTCCATTTAAGAAATTAGTAGGCATTTGAAGTGTTTTTTCTTCTTGCTTCATCAAATATTCATTAGATAAAGCAATTTGTTGTGCTTGTGGCAATGTTGAGTATTCGCCTGGTGACATATTATTTGCTCTTGCTACGTCACTTGCATGGGTAATACTTCTACCATAATCAGTTTCAAAATTAAGAGAACGTGCATAATTAAGAGATGCTGTTTCTCTTGAAGCTTGTGACTTATTAAGACTAGCGTTTTCACTACTTACAACTTGATCATTGTTAAATACTGATGCTGATTCTCTAATGCCACGATCTTGATTACTTTGACGTTGCAACTCATTTGTATCAACTCTACTACCGTTTCTGTCAAGGTAGATATTTTGGTTAATACCTTCATTACGATCCCCTTGTTCTCTAACTTCTGCACCTTTAGCTACGTTTGCACCTTCGTTGTATCTAAAGTCAACACCGCCATGAGCACCCAAGCTACCGTAACCAGGTAATCCAGCACCTCTACCACTGCCCCCTTGACCTGCAAGTTGATTCCCTGGCATACCTTGTCCTGGTTTACCACCTGTTCCACCTGCACCACTTGGCAATCCTGGAATACCTTGTGATGCTGCACCTGGCGAACCTGTGACTGGATTAATAGCACCGCCACCACTATTTCCACCGCTAGGTAATGCAACACCAGCATTCCCTGATAGTCCACCATTTAAGCTTTGGTCAAAAGATCGTGAATCATTATAATTTCCATATTCAGCAGAAGTTGAACCCACTCCCAAATTATTATTGAAATCTCTTCTATCACCACCAGTTAAACCAGCTGTTGTGTTGACACCGACTCCCTGAATATCGTTACGTCCTTGCCCCTTATAATTTTCGTAAGAGTAAGTTGAACCATCAGTTCGGCTTGCATCAAAGTTCTGATTCTGCGACAAGCCTAATTCTTGACTTCTCTCTGTTCCAAGATTCCTTGATATACCACTACCTACCATTGCCCCATAATGCAGTTCATTACTATGGTATTGTGTTGCAACATCTCCATTATTGTATTGAGTTCTTACAGCATCACTACCGACATAAGAACGTCCATTGTTGTTGTACAACTCTGACGTGTCCATTTTGTGCATGTTAGTATTATTTGCAGAAATATTATCAATCGTTTGCTCACCAATTGAGGCATTACCCGTTGCTAGACTTGATCCCGCGCTACCAGCAGCAGACCATGCCATCATCATTCTTTGACCAACGCCAGTTATTGAGCCATTCATTTTGAATGCAAGCCAAGATGCCAAAGCAATAGACAAAATGACCATGTACCCGACCATTGTTTGTTCATCAATCAATGTTCCTTCAAGAACTCCCATTTGACCAAATGGAACACCAGCTGCAAGATCTAAAGCATCTGCTTTTAATTTCATGTAAATTAAGGAAATATGATTGATTACTGCAAAAAATAAAGGTATCAGTCCTAATGCTAGTAGGGATGAAAAATAAGCCCCTAAAATTCCTAACATATTATCTGCTCTCGATAAGATCAGTAGCACTAATACAATTGGGAATAAACTATAAAGAATCGCTTCAAGCCAATTTCTTAATTGTGGGATTACTTCATAAGCAAGCTTTGTAACTACACTCATGCTACCTTTTACTTGAGTAGCCCCCATTGCTGCGCCAGCATTTGCCGTTATTTCTGCCACCCTTGAAGGATCATTTAATAATGCTGGAAGTTCTGTACCAGCTTCACGCCAAACATTGTTAAACATTGATTGTTTAACAGCATCACTTGCACCTTGGTTAGAATTAAGCATCCAACTGTATGATGTTCCTAACGTATTAAGATACATGGTGTATGCCATATCATCAGGAAATCTATTAAAGAATGATTTTCCGTAATACCGCATGGATGCTTCTAAACCTTGCTGAACTCTTGTCTTAAGATCATTGCCAGCATCTAAACAAGTCCTTGTGACTGGATTACCACCGATAGAACCAAATGTCACAAATCTAGCTGGATTGGTATTTCCTAAAATCATATTCCAGCTATCAGTTCTATTCGCAATATCACTAGAGCTAATGTAACCATCTTGAATGTCATAAATAGTACATTCTTTAAAAAATTGCATTACATCGGATCTTAAAACTGGATCTGTAATAGTGATTCTGTTTGCATGTTTTACCAAAGCTTGTCCATATCCCATGTCACCGCTACCATGTAGACTTAGTGCTGTAGGTATGTTGAAAACCGTTTCATATGATTTTACGAGCCAACCACTTGTATTGTTAATGAATGCTCCCCCAGCTGCTAATAGCCAAGGTACATTTTGAACAATTTTAGGCGGTTGTTGGCTTAAATTATCTGTTAATACAACACGCGCAATAGGCATGTTAATTAGCATAGTGAAAAGCAATGCCTGGAAAAACCAACGGAAAAAACCCATGTCCTTATTCCACATAAATGTAATAAGTGAAATCAGGCACATAATTAAAAATGCGAGTTTTATAAGCCCTAAATAGTTTCCATTTTGCATGATTGCACTTACCCCATTTAAAATTTGGTAAGTGACCTCTACATTCCAATAAGTATTTATTTCAAAATTCATTAGCTATTGCCTCCTTACTTAAGAGTGTTTGCAAAGGCAATGCTTTGTCTGAGGCTTTGTGACATATTGGAGTGCAATGTGCGTTCCATTTGATTCACTTCCATCGCAATGTTATAAGCGACATTTGTTCGCTGATATGTTGTTGCAATGCTTGTATTAACTTCTTGTCTTAGCTGAATGATCTCTTCTTTTAAGCGTTTTAATTCTTGAGAGTAAAGTTCACTTTGTGTTCCTGCTAAGTAATTATCTAATGCTGCATTTACATCACGTGCTACCATTTCCACATATGCTTGAGCATACTTAGCAGCCAGTAATTCGTAATAATTATTTAGCGCAAAACGTGCTGCATCACCGTTTCCATAACGTGTATTTACAGCCACCAGCTTATAAACTGGAATGTCAGTCACATTTACAAACTCAATGAGTTCTTGGCTATTGGCAATATTTTGTCTATTAGCAATCGCATTAATCAAACCATCCAACTTGAGTTTAACCATCCAATAAAAGCTAGTTGAGTTCTGTTCCGATGCCACCAATTCAGTACATTGATCAACTCCTGTACCATTTGCACACGCCCAAACTGGTAACTTCACACTTGTTTCACCAGGCTTACCAATAAAGTCACTAATGTTGTTTACACGTCTTGCATATGGTTTAACAATATTTTGATTATTTGCATCTTTCACAATAGCTACAGTGCCGATCATGCCCATAATCATCTGCTTTTCAGAAGTGGTTAATCCAGCCTTGCTTAACGCTTTCCAGGTCAAATTTCCGCTTGCTGGTGTATGATCTTTAATACTTGGATCACTTTGTTGAACACTATTATTTACTTGATCTGTTTTATTAGCATTCCCTTTAATACTTCCCCAACCATCCGAAATATCAGAAAAGATATTTTTGAAAGTACCAAAATTCAATGCTGACTGTTCACGGCCTTTTAAGTCCAAATGAGCAGTAGTTGCATTTACTACACCTTTTGCAGCTTCACAACTATCAATATTCATTCTATTAATGGCTTGAGAAGTGGATTGAAGTGCCTGTAATACGTTGTCACAAGTAGGACAAAGGTTTTGCATTGCGAGTTTAAAGCCATAACCTAAAGCATTTGACCCAATGTTTTTAGCCATTGCGACAAACTGTTCTTTATTGATATAGCTGAACCCACCCATATAGATGTCGATTCCACCACAACCAGCAGATGCAGAAGGGGGGGTTAATGATGCTAAGTTATATGTGTTTTTAGGGATTCGCACAAATGCAGATCCACCAGTATAAAAATTCTGAGTTTGCCCTTGGATCGAAGTTGCACCTCCAACATTTCCATAAGCATTAATATTGTCAAATACATCACTCATTGATTGTGAAGAATTGACTGTAAGAGATGCACTACCTAGAGCTATACCGATAATTAAATTCTTAATCGTTTTCATACTTATTATTCCTAGAACTCTTGACCAGGCGTTGTATTTGTCAGCACCCAAATACGTTCAATAATTTCTTGAAGTGACATAACACCGAAACCAACTGGAGCACGTTCATTCGTTTTTTTAGATGCAATAAAAGTCGCTGGAACTTTCTCAATTCCCCATTGTTGAGCTACAGCTCTACCATCTCGATAGTTAGGAAAGTCGGGCAATCCTCCCCCATCAATACTTACGGCCAGGACTTCTATTCCATACATTTCTGAAAGCATTTTCAAAGTAGGTGCATATTGGTGACAATAAGGACAGTCACTTCTAAAGAAGAAAATCAAACCATGTTCTTTAGCGATTTCACGTAAATAATTGCCTCTGTTTTCATCTTTGATTTGATTATTTACACGTAAAGCACTGTTGTTACTCGGACTCTTTAAAGAGTAGTCATACTGAGGATTTCCCCAAACTACCCTACGCCACTGATCTGTAAAGACTGTACTTTTATCCATAACAAGATGCCAAGCATCTAAATAGTTCTTAATATTTTTTTCGGTAGGATTCATAACAGCAATATCCTCCCGAACTTTAAGCTCTTTTCTTAACTCTTCTGCATCTTTAATTTTGGATAAATCTTTAAGCACTGGTTGAGCCTGTTGCGGTATCGCAACTGGCTCTTTTTTCGGCCTAATAGCTTGTGTGGTTTTTTCTTCATCATCACAGTACCAGTTACGCTTTGTTGTATCGCATTTCCAGACAGAATCGTAATCAAATACTGACTTTTGACTATTAGCTGCATTTGTATTGAGGCTAACTAAACACATCATTGTTAAAGATAAAAAACTTAGCTTAGTCATTGTAATATCCCCCTACAGCTTGTTTAGTCACTTGATCTCTTAGCTCTTTCACCTTTGAATCCAAGTCCATATTTGAAGGTGCTATAGAGTTTTTAAATTCAGTAAGATCCATTTTTGAAAAGTCTAATTTATGGATTTGATCAATCGTCAAGCCACCACATTGTTCTAAACTTAAGCCTAGCTGTGCTCTGCCTTGTCTATTGATTAGTTTGGCTAAAATTGATTTAAAGCAGCAATACGCTCTACTTTCTTCAAGGCATGATCCGAAAACTGGATCTTTTTTAGAACACCATGTTCTTGCATGGGTACACAAGCTGCTCCCTCTCTTAACCCCTAATTCACGCTCAGATTCACTACATTCCAACCAACCAAAAGTCAATTGAGATTGAAGCTGCTTAAGCAACTTGTCGTCATTGTAAACGTCATCATATTGATATGGTGAACCTGGTGTTTGCTGTGTAGGAGCATCAGGAGAATTACCATATGCCCCTGTTAGAGTGCTTCCAGTATTCTTGTTTGTACCTGCACTTGCATCAATTTTTACTTGTTTACAGCAGCTCATAATATTACTACCGCCCAATACTTTCACAGTGCATTTATTTTCTTCACCGTTAAATAGCTGCAATGTGCCTGCATAGTCTTTTTCCATGTAAAGGCCAGCTTCACGTGCTGCTTCCATCATTGTGATAGCTTCTGCAAAGTCACCATCTTTTTCATCAGCTTCTTTTTCTAAGCAGCTACCATCTACACAATCTGCATCTACACAAATTGTTTTTACTTCTTCACTGGCAGGAGTTTTTTCACACTGATATTTTTGGCTATAACTTAGGCAAACACCCTTAGCATCTTTACTTGTGCATTCACTACCTATTTGTGAACAGCCTTTTTCAAGCAAAGGACGACAATCTGAAACTGTTGAACCATTTGCTTCACAGCTATATTTTTTAGTCGTATTCCAGCAGCCCTTGACCATTACTCCATTGATCAATTTTGTTGATTCATCTGTACATGTTTCTTCCAATAATTTACATGAGTTGCCTAAAGCACATGTATCAACTTTCTCAGTCGAGCAAGAACACATATAATTTGTACTTACTGTTAGAATCCCTGCTCCTGGCCCCGACCAGTTATCTATATACATCCGAATAGTATTTCTACCATTCTTTAACCAAGGCTTTAAATTTAGGTTGGCGTTATAGGTCGTATTTTTATTTGTAGATCTATTAAGTACCTCTGTTCCATTCACATAAACAATGCCTCGGTTATCGTAATGTAATGATTTTAAAATCATGTTCACTTTACTAACATTCTTAATATCAAATGCAACTTCCCAATCCTTAACCCCCTTTCCACTCCATCGAGCACTGATTACAAAATCATTTCCTGTTTTATTAAAACTCGCATTCCCACTATCTTTAATTAGTTTTAAAGAGTCATAGTCAATTCCTTCATCACAAGTTGAAATATCTCGTAATGCTCCACCTGGGTTTTTACATTGAGTAATATTTTGGGTTTGACAGCTTTGTGTTTTTTGAGTGTACATCGTGTTTTTACAAACTAGATTTTGCTGCTTCTTAATGCACTCGCCTTTCCAGTCTTTTTCTAGGCATATTTCATCCTTCACACCACAATTGCTATTTTTCAGAATGTCATCATTACAAGTATTCGTTGTTTTTTTTGTACATTCGCAATACATCGGAACGTCAATTATTAAATCTGCATAATATGGCGAATTTCTGACGTTGTTATATACCGTTAATTCAATAGTATTCACACCTTCAACAAAAAACTCGCCAAGCTCTTTATTAGATGCAAATTGGGCATTATCACCTTTTCCACCTATGTTTACGGCCAAAGCTTCCACACCATTAATTTTCAGCAAATAAGCGTCATCATATGTACTGCCTACCAATTTGATATTTCTTAATTTGCTCCTATTTCTTATTGTCACCTTATAGGTTGCAGTAGAGCTTGTAAGTGGCTTGTTTGATCTATACCCTAATCCAAGTTTTAACCTGTTACCTTCATATCTGATATAGGAATTATCATTACCTGTGGTCGTTAGAGCAGCACGTTCAATACCTGTTTCACCATTACAACTATTTCCATCAATTGTTGTTGGACATACATCATTAACGGTTTGAGCTAAACACTGTTGCTCTGAAAGTGCTGTACTTTGTGTACAAACTTCTTCTTCATAGACAGCATTCGTTTTAACAGTCTTTTGAAAACAAGTTTGATTGTTATTGAAAGCTGTGGTCGCACTTTCTTTAATTTCGTTACTACTTTTAATTACTGGATCTGTTTTAGGATCAACCTCATAGAGCTTACGTCCTTTTGGGTTGTTGTTCACAAAATTAATTGCTTCACATTCAATTTTTTCATCCGCTGTCAGTGTTGAATTGGGATTAGAACAACGAGCATATTTTGTGTATCCATCTTGGTTGATATTTCCCATGCCACCTTGATAGTACATTTCCTCTTTCGCTGTTTCTGAATAACCTGGAAGCCATTGTTTACCTTTTGACTCATTAACAACATTACCCGAAGAGTTTAGAGATTCCTTTCCAAACTGACTTCCAAGTTGCTGACCATAAGAAGTGTCGGCATAAGAGCCGACACAACAAAACAGTGAAAATAAAGTGATTAAAACCTTATTCATGAGCTTTCCCTCTCAACTGACTAAGGTAAGTGCTTGCAAGCTGTTTTAATTCTCCTTTTTCCTCTTTCTCCATTACTTCAAGTGCATAATCTAAAGAAACATCACCCACAACTTTTGAATATTTTTCAGGAAAAACACAGCCTTCACCATCAAGATTTTCTTCTGCATTTGCCTTAACCATAACGATACTTGGCACTACATCAATCTTGTATTGTTTAAACGCATTTGGGTTTATCTGAATATTCCCTTTTCTAATATCTAAGCGTCTAATTTCCTTAGCTGTTGCTTTAAAATCATTGTCTTTAAACCCGATAAACAAAACAGTTCCATTCACTTTAAGAGTGTCTGCAATGATCTTCTTGATTGAAGCATCAGGCATTGAAAAGCTCACAAAACCGATAACACCAGTTACCGATTTTTTTTCTGCTTCTACTCGCTTTTTATATCTCTCTGCAATCTTTCCCACATCAACATTAGTAAATTGACCAACATTAATATTTGGAAGATTGTTTTTTTCAGGGATCTGCACTTGATCAAATGCCTTCCGCTGATTTTCTGCTTTTTCCTGAGCCTTCAACCATTCAGAATTATTATTATTTAGAGCATTAGGATTCATCATATTTTTTTGAATCACTTTATCTTCTTCATAATAATTAGCCTGTGAACCTTGTAGCGCACCGACTCCAAGTAAGGCACATAAACTAATAATTTTAAAATTTTTCATATGCTTCATCCTATTTAAGAGTCACAATGCCTAAACAGCAGTCTTTTTTTCTGAACAGTTCATAAGAAAAATGTTCACCTTTTACTGGATATGATCGACCTGCTCCCCATTTCAAAGTTGTACGTCCAAATGGTTGACAGCACTTCCCATTAATTTTGTCAGTCTGAGGCTTTGGATAGAGCATTTGATATTTGTATGCAGTTTTATCTACGACTGGTAAAGGATAAACACCACAAAGCCCTTTAGATCCATGTGTACCCCAAGTCAAGAATTGGCGGTGCATTTTCGCTGAAAGTCGTTGTGTAATTAATGAACTGGCTTGAATGTGACTCATGTGGTATCCAACATGTCCAGTCAACGGATAAATTGAACCATTACAACCAGCACACCAAAATAAGGCATTCGACCCAAACTTATTTGATGCAAGAACACAGTCACCAGCACAAGCTGCCTGTGCTAAAGGATTTGCGACTAAGTTTGATTCAGGTGCTAAGATTGCAGACAATTCATCATCATTCCATAGCGGATCTAGCTCAGTCATATATGCGACATCAAATGTTCCAGTTTCTAAACATGGGTGCTCATACATCACTTCAAGCCAATACATAATTGGATCTGCATACCAATGTGCTTGATAAAAAGAACTACGGTTATTGTCGCTTTGAAGTCTTACTTCACCTTCTGGAACACTTCCACCTACATCAATTTCAGTACCTAAACTGACAAAGCAATATGGAGTTCGTGTTACATCTACTCGTCTTGCTGGCTCCCAAAATCCTAGTGTTATTCCTAAGAACATTAAGTCGTCAATACAGCTGCAAAGAACATCACTATTACTTTTAATATCTTCTTGCCCCCCACTCCATACCTCTAACCCACCTATACTTAGTGGGAAAATACAGCTCCAACAAATATCTGTAATAGGATTGGCAAATTCACCAGCACAGCGCACATTAGAAGGCTTATTAGCAAATGCACTTACTGTAGCGAGCATCAAAATGATGCTTAAGAAAATTTTTTTTATCACGGCTTAAGTTCCTCTACTGGTGTTTCTGCCACCTCTAAGGCTTTCCCTTTTTGTCGAACAATAGCTGGTACAGCCTTAATACCAAAACGGCTAGTCAGATAACCATCCTGATCAAAGTACACCTGTCTTTTCCACTTTTTTGTTAATTCAAGCCAAGTACCATTTACTAAAATTGGTGTAATTTTCTTTCCATAAGCTTCGACTAGCTTTTCTACTGCCTTAACTTGTTCCTGGCTTGTACCATCAAAGAAAACCAATGATTTAGACATAGTGATAGTGTCTAGCGGATTAACCTTTGTTCCAGCTAGTGCAATCATTTGTCCTTCATCTGTCACAATGTTTTCACTCAGTGTCATGCTAGGATCAAAGATGAATACACGCTTGCTTGTAGCAGCCATTATTCCTTTTACTGGTTTCGGGTTTTTAGCTGAGTGCATTGAACGATCAATAGCTTCCTTTTTCTTTTTCTCTAACTCGCCTGTTTTTTCCATGCCCTTAAGCTTTTCATAAATAGCATCAAGCGCATTCTTTTCCTCTATCTTATAAACTGCACCATGTTTACCTAAGTCTGCTGCTGTTGCGATACCGCAACTCATAACAACAATACTCACTCCAAGCCTTTTAAAAAATTTCATAAGCTCTACCTAATACATTATTTTGACTAATTAAACCCACTCGTTCATATCGGCTATCATATCCATGTGGATATGGCGTACTTACAAAGTATTCGCCCTCTTTTAGCTTTGTAGGCTTAATTGGACTAAGTGGAATGCCTGTTTCTGACTTCTCTTTAGCAATTCCAATTTTCACACCATTAACAAAAACCTCCCGATCTTTCACCGTTACTTCATCACCAGGTACACCACTCACAATTTTTACGAATATTGCACCTGGCTTATAAAACTCATCTCCTTTCCAGGAAAAACCAATGTAATCCCCTCTTTTGACACTCTCATTTTTCTTGATCACATATACATGACCATTCAAGCTATTCGTTACATTAATGTTGTATATAAACCAGCGATTACTGATCCCTACTCCCACCACTAACACAAGCAAAAATATAAAAAAATAAAATATCCAGTTAATTACATTGGTCTTATAAAGCTTCATTTTTCGAGTGCCTTTCTCACTTCATCCGTGTAGTCTGTAACCTTGCCACTCTGCGTTAAAAGAGCTGCTTTATTAACGATTACACAATTACAGTCTTGGTTAATTTGTTCAATAGTGCTCTCTAACTTTTGTAGAAATTGCTTGGTTTTTTGCTCTACAAATCCTGAATTTGCCTGCATTCCATCTGCTGATTGATAACCTCCCTGGTTTGCATACAATTCAGCTGTTACTTTCTTTTCATACTCAGACAACAATGCCTGAACATCAATTACAGCTATCTTTGTTTGTCCTTTTTTCACCAAATACAAAGCTGGTAGATTGACCAATAATGCTATTAGTGCAATAACAAGAAAATTTCTAATTCCATCCAACCAATTAATATCTTTTAAGTTCATAGCATTGCGCCTTTTTTAGCCTGTTCTTTTTCTTCCAGCATGATTTCAATTGCTTGGATCGTTGTTTTACCTTGCTTCATTAATTGCTCTAATCGCGTGTAATCTTTAGCGTTTGTTGAAGCCATTGCCAGACTAAACTCATCAGGTATATGTCTTAAAAGATGTTCCCCACGTGGGCTAGATATAATCATCTCTGCATACATCCCATTAATTTTTCTTAGCGACTTAATCAACTTTTGCATATATGGAGAAAAGCTGATTTTTTCTGAATCAATCAACTGCTGAAAGTTTTTCTCGTCCTGTCTAAGAAAGATTTTCCAGTCAGCATTATTGTATGCAGCACGTGATGCCTCATTTTTAAAAGCATCTTCAATACCCTGTGTTCCGATCCCGAAAATACCGTTATATTTACGTGCTCTTCGATAACCTTCTTCAATAAACTTTGCAGTTTCTGCATCATCACCCAATAGCTGCCATGCCTCATCAATGAAGCACAGCTTGCGTCTATCACGTGTTAAGTACATTTCCTTCATGATTCTACTTGTCACACAGAACATCACCACTGCTCGCAAATCAGGAGCACTTTTAAGCTCTTCTAGCTCTAGGTAGATCACATCGTTATCAAAAGAAATATTTGCCTCACCGTTAAAGTAAATTCCATACATGCCGTTAGTTGTAAATGGCTGCAATTGTTTACCAAGCTCAAAAGCTACACGGTCAACTGTTACCCCTGATTGATCTTTAATTTGTAATAAATACTCTTGTACATAATCGACTTTATTTTTTGTGCCATGTACATTCCAAGTTTCCGTTAAAGCTTCTGCCATTAACGCTGTCTGATATTGTGTTAATGACTGATTAGGAGATGCCATTTTTGCGTAAATAGGCAGTAGCATTTGAAGTTCCTGTTGGAACGTATTTAACCCTTCTGCCTCTTCTGTTTCAGCCACTTGAACCCATGACCAAGGATTCATACATAATCGTCTTTCGCTATTGAAATCAAAGGTTGTGCCTTTTGCTAAATCCACAAAGTTTTTAAACGAACGTCCTACATCGAGAATAAATAACTTTGCCCCTGTCGCTCTATATGCAGCTAAGATTTCAAGCAATAGAACAGATTTACCAGCACCCGATACACCACAAACATAGAGGTTATAGTTACCATCTGAGTTTGCATAAAAATCAATAAAACATGGTGTTCCCTTTCGACCAAAAAGCATCACAATTGGATCACCAACACCTTGCCACTCTCCTACTAATGGCGACATATCAATCGCATTAATTGTCGTTTTCGTACTCATGATCTTTAACTTCTTAAGATCATCACGCGACCCTTTGTTAAGGGTCATAGGACAAGACATATAAAGTGATGCAAGTTGAAGGAAATCTAAGGGAATAATTGTAAATTTATTACTCGACCAAATATTTACAGCTGTTTGAGAATAGGTATCTATTTTATTTAAAGGCGCAATTAAGCTAATAACATGGTACATCTCACACATAGCACCACCATTGCTTGTGTGATATACAACTGACTCCCAATCTTTTTCAATATCTGCATATTCAGGCTGGAATTTAGCCATACTAGACTGTGAGTTCTGTTTAGCACGTGCATGTCTTACACGTGCCATAGTTTCTGTTTGGTTTGCATCTAAAGTGTAAATGCCACATGTAATGATGTATGGACAAGGATATTGCAATGAGTCATCAAACATGGCTCCTATCACTTCACCCATTTCCCAAAGCATTTTATTTTTCGGGTAACGTGTTATTCCAAAACTTCTTACTGCTATGCGCTCGTCCTTTTCCCCTTTTTCGGGCACTGCTCCAAAAACAACTGATTTTCTGCGAACCTCAGCCATATGGCCGATTTTAGTTACTTGCTCTTTGATTCGCTTGTTTTCATCATATTCATTGATTAGGAACGGATCAGCACTAAATAAAACTTCTGGATTTAAGATGATAGATAAGTGAGTAATTAGAGCTTGTGCATCCATATGGAATGCTGCTAACTCAGCCTGTCGAAAAGATGAAAGCATTGAATGTTTCAATGATTCCATTAACTCGATTTGCTCATGATCTTCTAATGTTCCATCACGTGAAACTGATATAACCAAAGTGGGTTTTTTGATTGAATAGTTTGATTGGCGACCATATAAAGGCTCACCAACTTTTTTCATAATATATTCAATACGCTTTTTAGCTAACTCAATACCAAAGCTGTCAATCTCACCTGTTTTCTGTGCATCCAGTCTAATTTGATAGTAACGATCAATCATTCCATCAAAGATAGTATTTCCAAACATTTGAATTTGAATACTTGTATCCGCTGGAATAGGTGTAAACATCGTCAATAAACGAGTGATCATTTCCTCATTAGCACCAGTTTGTGGAATGATCTCCATGCAAAATCCTATTGTTCCTTCATTAAAGAAAAGACCGTTTTCAGGATCGTACATATCGTATTTAAAAACTTGGTGCATCCCATAAGATTCTAGGATCTTATTAGATAATTTTACTGGTGAAGGACGTTTTGAATCAGGTGTATCGCCAAGTACAGATTCATTCCACCATTGTTTTAGAGTAGCCTTAATATCTAACATTTCAATTCCCTTTCTTATCGGCTATTTGCCAAAGGTTTAGTGAATTGAGATATATCCAAGTTCATATTTTGTAGTTCCTTGGTTATACCTTCATCTATATTTCCTTTATCCCCAGCTAAAGGATCAATAGTTCCAACATTACTTGTTGAAACTGGTACAGCTTCATCATCACGCACAGCTGTATTACCTTCTATCCTGTAGCTATAAGAATCTTGACTGCTTGATCCTCTATTCATTGGTGCTGCAACATAACTACTCGCTGCGTTTGGTGCATATGCTTGTCTAACACGTCTTGAGTTATGTTCAATATTCCATTTCCAGTTATCCACAACGATGTAAAAAAATTGCTGGTCATACAAAGTACGATCAGCACCTTCCCAAGGTGCAACCCAAATTCTTAAGGTTTTTGGATTTCTTAAAATTGGTGCGCCTGTATATTCCATTGTTGTTAAAACACGATCTGCCCTTGATTGTGTTGCATAGACACTGCCTTTAACTGGTGTTTTAGCAACCGTTCTCTTTACTTGCTGTCCAGGTAAATTATTAGCTTTAGCATTTGCCATTACGCCAGTCATAGAGTCACATACAACCCCATCAGGTGCTTTACAATCAAAGTTAGATTTTGAGTTCAATCCATCAAGCGTATTACAACCACTTAACCCGATTGAAATAATTGAAAGAGCTATTAACTTATTTCGCATTAGCACTCACCTTTTCACTTGATTTCTTCAATTGTTCTTCAATTGCTTCTGCGCTCATTGCGCCAGGTATTAATGTTCCATCTTCAAAAATAATACTTGGAGTTCCTTGAACACCCATGCTTGAACCTAATGCAATATTTTCATCAATAGGATTTGTACATGTTTTTAAGGCTGGTTTGGTGCTTGCAAGCATATAGTCCTTGTAAGCTTTCACTTTGTCTTTTGAACACCAAATATTGATAGCAGTAGCTTTTGCTGTCGGATGAAGCTGCTCTAATGGATATAAGAAGGTATAGATTGTTACGTTGTCTAAACCTAATAAAGTTTTCTCAAGTCGAGCACAGAAAGGACAATCAGGATCAGAAAAAACAACTAACTTACGTTTACCATTTCCTTTTACTTCCTTGATCGCATTTTTCAACTGTTTCTCATTTGGGAAAAATGCTTTTGTAGACTTCTCAGTTTGCGTTGTAATATCTTTTTGTTCGTGCATATCGAACAAATTTCCAAAGATAAAATATCGCCCTTCCTGATTTGTATAGGCCACGTTCTGACCCATAACAACCTCATAAATTCCTTTAACTGGTGTTTCCGTAATTTTATTAAAAGTTGTCGCTGGATACATTTTTTTTAAATTAGCAGATGTAGCAGCAACATTCGCTTGAGCACCGAAAGCAGACATAACCATAGTTAAAAATAAAGCTGTTTTTTTCATCATTAATCATCCATCAATTTTCGTTTGCTTGCTGTTGAGCCTTGAATAGCCAATCCTTCAACAACTGCGCCTTTCGTTACCAGAATTTCAACCGCACGTCCTGCATGTACTTCAACAATAGGGAACAGCTCGTCAGCACGTCTTAAATAAAACTCTGATAGCTTTTCCGCTGCTCCACTAACACCACCACCTAAAGCACTATTTTGAATATCCTTACCGCTTACAGTACGTTGAACACCTAATGCGCCCATTGTGGTAGTTCCTGTAGTATTGCCATACAAGCCACCAATAGCTTCTAATGCACTTGCTAAAGCAGCTGCACTTAATGCTTGGCCTTGTTTACTTACAACTTTTCCTCTGATACCAGGTTTACCATCTTCACCAATCAGAGTTCCCTTCACGTTAATCTTCACTGTTTGTCCATTCACAATGCAGCTACCACTTTCAATACGTGCGTTTACTCTTTCTGTAGACAATGAACCCCATGCGTAACCTAGGAAACGACAACCTTTTATGTTCATTTTGTAATTGTTCGGCATGTCTAACTTGCCAACTGTTTCAAACAAGACTGGTAAAGGATCATTCTGAGCCTGACCACCTGTAGGTGCATCTACACCAGTTACCATCACTACACGAACAAAAGACCCGTCACTAATAAATGACTCTTTAATAGCTTTCTTTTGTTGCGATACCGCACCACCATTACCGCTATCGGAACTCGTTAAATCAATAATATTTACTGATTTTGCTCTAGGCGCATTACTTGCTGTGTTTGGTAAAGGAATCACCTGACCTGTCGATGGATCTACTGTTGAACCCATTGGATCAGATAGAATCGTACTTCCATGCAAACCTTGACGATTAGGAGGGATATTTGCCCCGAAAGCATTAGACGTATCTAATCTCGGTGGATTAGTATTTGTTGGTTGCGCTTGTTGCACTGGCAATCTGCTTTGCTTGTCGGCATTAATTTCTGCTTGTCTAACTCGCTCATTCATTTCTGTTAGTTGAGTTTTTAATGCCTCAATATCACTATCTCTGTTACCTAACTGAGTTTCTAGCCCTATAATTCTTTCATTCGTTACTGCTATGTCTTGAGATGCAGCAGAACGCCAGCCAGCTTCATCATCTACCCCACCTGGCGGTGTAAGGGTTACATCTTCTGTTTTACTTTGTGGTGATTGCTGTGATGGCTCTTCACCCATAAAAAATAATGAACCAACAACAACTAGCACAAGCAAGATCCCACCAATAATGATGATCTGTACCTGTTTCTTTTTACGCTCTTCGTTTGGATTTAGTTCTATTTTTTCACTCATAATCTGCTCCTTATTTCTCTCGTACTACATAAACATTTGTAGACTGGCCAGGTAGCAAATTAAGGTTTTCAATAGAAACGGCCACAACCTTTTTACGGTAAAACTCTTGCTCTAAAAGAATTAGATTTGATGTGGTTTTATTCGTGACAATATAATGTTCCCCATACAGTTCATCGCCTTCATATTTAGCCACATAAACCATTGATGCCTCTTTCCATAAAGGAATTTGCTGCTTAACAAAGTGGCGACTAATCCCATCAATAGCCAATTCATCTTGAGGATCATCAGAATCATCCCCCATCACATAAACGAGTTCTTTGATTTGCTGAACAAATGATTGTGAACCTTTTGAACTGCCATCTCTTGAACTTGTTTTAGCTGGGGGAATTAAAATAATTTCTTCTGCACCCAATGTTGCAGTAGGACGCATAACAATTTTGTAGCGAACCCCAGCATCATCATTTACAAATGCTGATATTGTTCTATTCGCATACCAGGGCTGAACTTTAAAATAAAGAACACCTTGAGCTACATCTTTTTCATACTCTAAAGCATCGGCTATAGAAGGGATCACACTTGTAATCTTTCGATCTTGAACAATTAACGCATTCTGCTCAGTAGATGAAACATTCACCGTGACTGTATCTTCATGAGCTTTTGTTACATGTTGTGCTCCATAAGACAGCCCACTAATCAACAATGCTAAAGGCAACACCGCAAATTTACTTTGCTTCATTTTCAGTAACTTCCACTATATTTCTTGGGAATAACTGCCCTTCTTTCATCACATATTCGACTTTAATCTTTTGTGATTTAGAAGATACAATTTTGTCGCCAAGATAGGTTTTAGTAATGCCGTTTGCTATAACAGCCTTTTGATGTGGTATGTATTGATACAAGCCAGTTGTAGACCACACTTGAGTTATTTGTTGTTTTTTGATTTGTGCAGAAGCTTTATCAAGATATAACTTCATATCTTTTTGGTGCTCAGGTGCAACACGTTCTAAAAGCTTACTGAAATTCTCATCTACATTAATTGGGGTGACGTTATAGAGAAGGTTTACAATATCTCTAGTAGTATCGACAAAATATTCTTTGTTAGCTTGATCGTTTCCAATTGAATACTTTGCTGATTGGGTGGAGGGCATAATTACTGTTTTTTGGTTTGTTATCACGTAGTAAAGCAACGTAATAAGAGCAATTATTATTCCTAGTAGTACCAGTATGATGAAGCGATCTGATCTTCGAACGGCACTGAGTTCTCCAATCGTTTTTTGCCCATTTTTCTTAAGCATTCTTTTTTCTCTTTTTTCATCCGAAAAAGTTCCTGTCACTTGAACCTGGCAGATCCTTCATATTTGGAGTGCCAGTTATCCAGTAAAAAAGATGATGTACAAAACCGATGTGATAGCCAGCTTTAACCTTGTTAAACCAATAAGCCATACCTATACCAATCACTAAGCCGATAAATGGATGCTCAACCCAATAACCAGCAATAAAAAGCATTAAAGCTAGAATTGCCACACTTTGATCGAAGATCAAAAATTTACCAGGGTCATCCAATTTAGTCGGAACATAATGTTGTAGGTTATCGCTCATACATCACCTTTTTTATTTAGGAATTAAATAACCGCTGTGAATGAAGAGTTAATAATTCCGATCACCACCCCAATAACTACAGCTGCAATTAAAGGAAGGAATAAAAGTTTAAAATCACGTGTCCATGCAAAAGCAGCTAAAGCGAAGATCAGACCACCTAAAATAATTGTTTTACCTAAGTTACCTTTGATCCAGCCTTCAACTTTACTAGCTGAATCATCAAACTCATTCGCATTAGTTTGAGCTGCTTGAGCTAACATCATTAAAACAGTACCCAAAGCCAAAACAGCAAGAACCATAAAAACGGTACGAGCTACTGGCTTAACACGAGCCATCATCATGTCCCACTTCTGTGATGGGGTTTGCAATACTAATTCCATATTAGGAACTCCTTAGTAAGATTGTTTTTAATAAAAATGCCCCAATTTTTTTTATAATGTGTTTGTGGCAACACACCTGAAAACTGTAATCTTACGGATTACGGTTTTCTCTGGCAGTATCCACCTGAAACTTGGTCGTTTGATTGGATACTGCCAAATGCTTTTTTGTATGAACTTGTTTTTCACACCCTTTATTTGTGTGCTCACATAAAACAAATGTGCTTGTCTTACCTTCCCCACCTTGAGGAATAACATTCACATACGCCTTAATTGGATTAGGCTCACTCATAGGCTGCGCTTTTTCTTTGCCCTGACTACCTTCACCAGCTAGAGTTATAGTTGCGGTAACGCAACACACCAAAGCCATACCAATACCTTTTGCATTCATACTTAACCCTGTTAATTAAATTGAATTATCTTAAAACTTCGATTTTGTTCTTTTGCCTGTTCAACCGCTTGATAAGCTATTTGATTTTCCCCTTGAGAATAAGAAGAATATGATTTGTTTGGAGTTTCTTGTTCCTGATAGGCAACTAATGGCTGATAAGCCAATGGTAATCCAGCCTTTGCCTTATAGCCTTCGTAATACTTCTTTACATCCTTCGCATACAATCTCATTGCTGTGTACGCCCTAGAAGCGGGGCCACCGTAATAACAACCAACAGCAGTCCAAATATCACCTTTCTTTTTTAGGCAGTCAGCTAAAACCCAAGCTCCCACCTTTTGAGAAGTGCATGGATCAAAAAGATCATTTCTGTTAATCCCTTGCTTACGCAATGCAGGCAAGTGAATTGTATTAATTTGCATTAGTCCTAATGCTCTATTCCCATCTTTCAGTAGAGAACCAACAGCACCGACATAGCCTTTACTTTCCTTCCATGCAATTGCTTTTAGTATGTAAGGATCATGTCCATACATGCTTGCAGCTTCATCCCAACACTCAGCTTTCACCGCTTGGAAACCAAATACCGAACCCAAAGCGATAGCTAAACCAGCCACTCTTCTTGTTACCATGTTTGATTTTTTTTGCATATTTGTTCACTTTTTGCTACATTGTCGTCGCTTAAAACAAGCCCCCTAGTGCACTAGAATTATCACCTCTTTTGTTTTGGCTGTCAAAGTGAAGCCTAAAATTCAAAATGCACTAAAAAAAGGCAAAAGCCTTTTAAAAACATATAGATAAAAAAAAGCCCACCGAAGGCGAGCAAAATAAATTCGTTTAAAAACTACAAAAGTTTTAGGAGATTAAAATATTTTCCAAATATTGACTACCAAATTCGATCCCTACATCTTGTTTCTTATACATTTTCTCTAGCACCATGTTTAGATAAGCTGAGTTACTACTTTCTAGCTCTCCCTTTACATAGTTTGTAAAATTCGAATAAATTTCTTGTTCAACTCTTACAGTTGTCTTAATACCATCTCTACTTATTTTCTTTTTTAGCTCAGTAGGATTAACTCTGATTTTTGACTTATTCAAGACACTAAATTCAATAATTCGAGCGAAAATAAATGTAAGTGATAAACGATTTTGCTTGCCAAAATTAGCAGCAAAATCTTTCAATACAGGATCAATATATAAGGAATCAACAGTCCGTTGTTGATCAAATATCTTGCCACTTACATTACTCATTATCTTCTTTTCAGCCATTAATACAGTCATTTCAAAATCCCCCTACTTTCCCTTAAATATAATATCAATTTAAAACAAAAGTAGTTAGCGTTAGGTATTGTAATAGTTTCATTTTGCATCAAATCTCCATATCAAATCCTTTTTGGCTAACTTGCTGATCTTGTTGTCCTAATGTGTTCCCATCTTGCACAAAACTTGTCTTATCTTGCTCATATGCTACCGCCCCACGTGCAACATCTTTATCATGAGTAAATATCTTTAATTCCTGAGAAGCACGTGTGACACCAACATAAAACGCTCTATTACCAAATATTTTACCTAAGTTTTTAATAGCTTTTTGACTGTTTTGAGCATTAGATAAAGTTTCGCTGTTAATTAACATAAATACAGATGATTTCGTCAAGCCCTGGGATGAATAAATCGTATTCGCATACCCATGATCCCAATGTTTAAATTCTTCCTTTGGCATAACTTTTTCATGCCCCTTTTCGTTTCTTAAAATAACTTCATTTCCCCTAATTTCATGAAAAGAATATTTTTCACCATTCTTAAAATCTCCATTAGAGCGATTAATTTTAATTAAATCTCCCTTTTGCAATTCCTTCTCTTTTTCTTTATAAACCTCTACCAAGTTTTTATTTTTGGTTTTCCAGTTTAACAAATTTCCATTTTTGTCTTGAAGGATCAAACCTTCCTCTTTTTGACCATCCTTTTTTGTATAACTCCCCATTACTTTATAGTAATGATCCTTTTCAACTTTTGTATTTTCATCAATTTTATACTCCTTATTAAAGCGAACAACATCACCCTTTTCATACTCTCTGTAATTTGTTTGCTGGGCTTTAGTCAGGTTTTTATTCACTAATACTGAAATATGATGCTCTTCACCGCTTAACTCACCTGCTTCCTTTTTACGCTCTCTAACCATGTCATTAATTAATTC
The DNA here is from genome assembly GCF_049367455.1 of Acinetobacter lwoffii. GTDB lineage: Bacteria > Pseudomonadota > Gammaproteobacteria > Pseudomonadales > Moraxellaceae > Acinetobacter > Acinetobacter lwoffii_W. Next base: position 10,841 of record NZ_JBMPXW010000007.1, on the reverse strand, counting down.
ACGATCTGCATTAAATGGTGTGATAATAAGGCTATTATTTCGCTCTTCCAGGCTTTTAGACATATAGCTTTCGACCAACTTACTATGCAGCTCTTCTTGCTTGTGCTTTATCACATTTCCCTGCTTATCTAAAAGATCAAATGCTTTTTGATTTTCAGATAAAGTAATATCACCTTTTTCATTTTTAGCTGTAATCAATGCGACAACTTCTTTTAGGTCATCTGTTTTTTGACGATTGATATTTTGCATTTCAGACTTTGCCATTTTATCTTGCAAAACTTCAAATGGCTTACCAGCAGCAATAGACTGCATCTGTAGTTTATCACCTAGAAAAACTACCCTAGCATTGGCATTTTTTGATAATTTCAAAATTTCAGCAAAACTTTCTTGACCCGAAAAGCTTGATTCATCCACTACCCAAATTTCATTTTTCCGATCCATTCCACCAACCGCACTTATTTCATTTTGTAGCTTCTGTTCATCTAACTTAAACTTAGCTACTGTGCTTGAAGGAATACCCGTTTCTTCTTCTAAATTTTTTGCTGCTACACCACCTTCTGCCATACCTTTAACAATAAAACCGTTATCAGTTGCTATTTTATTAAGTCCTAAAAGCATTGTAGTTTTACCGACACCAGCTAAACCATCAACAGCATAGTAACGGCTATTATTTGTAAAAATACCTTTTAATGAGTTACGCTGCCCTTCTGTGTAAGGATACTTTTGTACTTCTTCTCTTTCCGCAATAGCCCTTTCTACATCTTTAGTGCTTAGAATCCTCTCTACTGAAAACGATTCTGCTTTAACATGATCAATAGACCATACTTCACTTTTTGCCATTCTTGCCGTTGTTATTTTTCCTTCATTCCCTTCAACCAAAATACCTTTATCAACTAGCCTATCAAATTCCTTCATTACATCAGGAATCCTTACACCAACCCCACCATATTTTAATGCTGTAGTAGCCACATCACTTTTTTTAACCATCATTTCACGTTCCGTATGATGACCTACTGCATAGAATACAGATTCTCTAATATGTTTCTCCCTTGGTGTAATTTCTTCATTTTCTATGTGAGTATTTTTATCATCTTTCTTGTTAGTCAAAACCCTCTCTTTTTGATTACTTCCCTTCCCTCTATTCCAAATTCTATTTAACCATTCCTGCCATGCACTAGACTGCTCAGAATGCTCGCTATCTTCATCATTACTCTTTTGCGATGACTTACTACCAGGCGTTGAAAAAACTTCTCTATCAGTCTTATCCTTGCTTTTAGGATCAACCTTTCTATTATCTTCCTGACGATTTTTATTTATTTCTTTACTAGCATCATTTTCAGTAACTAGATCAACTTTAGGTATGATTTTATTTGAGCTATTTTCATCCTTATTTAGCGATTTTTCACTTCTCTTTAATTCAGCTTTTCTATTAATTTCCTCAACAACATCTTTTGACAAGCCCAAACTTTGTGCTCGTTCGCTCCAATCATTGTCTAGCTTTTCCTGAGTAACATCTTTTTTACTCGTCCTAGTTTTTAATGCAACTTGTTCACGCAATGCAGCAGATGCAGTAGAAAGATCAATCCCCCTGGCTTCTGCACTCTCAATCATTGCTTTCCTTCTTTGTGAAAACTCATCTATAGCATCTTGACCTATACCAGCAATTTCAAAATTACCATTAGGTTTAAATTCTAAATCGAACCCTAGTTCATTAAGATTGTTTGCTAATTCTGAATTATAAATTGCACCTATCAATTTTTGATTCTGATAAATTTGCTCATTACTCAATGCTGACCATTCACCTTTTTGGTTTAATGTTGCATTCATAATTACAGCATGAGTATGTGTTTGTGGATCAAGCTCTCTTGAATTATTGTGAGAAAATAAAGCAATAACTAAATTTTCTGTATCTACTTTCTGCATACTCCCATCCACACTAATTCTAGTCTGAGCATACATTTTTTCTACTTGATCTAAAGTTGCTTTAACAGCTTCTTCATGTGCATCTCTAACATCTTCGTTTTTAAATACCTCTGACATAATAGATACAGATTTCGGTGCTGAAAAAGTTAAATCCACACCTGGACGGTGTTGCGTTACCGCAACACCATTTTCATCATAACTTACACGTCCTATAGTTTTACTCTCATCAATTTCACCACTCAATAAATCTTTAAAACGCTCTTCATCAAAATTATTTTCTTCTAATCCTAAAGCACTTGCACCCTTACCATACCAAGATGCTTTTTCAATACTCTCAGCAGTAGTTTCAGTCGTATAGTAATTATCTTTTGAATAATAAGTTGAAGCCTGAGATGCAGATTTCAAAGTAGTCATACTCATCATTTTTCATTACCTCTTTTTCGTGGAGATACATCATCAATAGAATTAAAAAAATCACCACTGTATTGAGGTTCATCCTCTAAACCATCATCTAAAGATTCACTTTTTACATCTGAATTTGAATTTAACTTAGGTGAATTATTCTCTACAGTATCTTCATTTTCAGAATCAACCTCACTAGGCTTTTTCTCCAAAACTTCATCACTATTAGAAACATTTTCTTTTTCCAATTTATGATCATCTAATTCAGCATTATTTTTACTATCTTTTACTATTAGGTTCTGTTCAATAATTTCACTCTTATTTTCTTTAATATCATTAGAAATTGTGTCAACTTTCTCTAGGTCAAGCTCACTTTTATCAAGCTTCATATCTTCATAATCATTAAGAGCTATGCCAGTAGATCTTTTGATAAATGGGATAGCATTTGCTGTATGTGGTACATACTGAGTCTTTACTTTAGCTACTGGATAATCACCGACAATTTTTAGATAACCCTCAAGATTCGGAAGGCTCATAATCTCAGAAGGTAAAACAACATTTCGTTCCTTTCTTTGACTATAGAAACTATCACCATCTCTCCCATCAGTAACACCCATTGAGCGACTCATATTCTTTTCATCTACTTCCATTTGACCAATGATCTTAGCTAAACGATCAGCAGAACTACTGTCAGTTACACGTAGTATTAACTTTGTCTGTAATGTTGAAACCATTGTTGCAGCATTATCTTTTCCATAAGTCTGATCAAGCTGACTGAAATCCTGTAATCCAATCAAATGACATAGACCATATTTACGAGTATTAGTTAATGATAAAATTAAATCATCCATTTTTTGAAGAGTAGGCATCTCATCAATTGATAGCCACATACGCTCTTTGTGAATGGCTGGCAAAGACATAGTAGCTTTAATAACTGTGGAAATCCAAAGCGAAATAATTGGCTTAATAGCATTTTTCTGCTCCTCTTTAGTAGTAATAAAAATCCAACTATCATCCTCTTCTCTTACCCACTTTCTAATAGAGAATGGCTTTCCATCGTCCCTTAAAAATCTAAATGGATCTAAATAGTTTAGAATAGTCATTTTGATGTTTACACCAGTCTTTTCTGTCTTAGGATCAAAGTAAGTTGCACCAGCAGTACCAGCTAATAACTCATGCAGTTCTGTAAGAGTAGTTACTGCAACAGTTTCAAAAAGATTTTTATTAGTTTGATTATTTTTATTCGCACTTAATACCCTAATAATATCTGTCAAAGAGCGTCTAGCTGCTTCTGGAAAGAATGTATCACCAGATGCAGGTATTGGAATTAAACCTGAAGCAATTGCATCAAAATGTTGATCCTCTTCTATTTCATTCCAAACATTCCAATTAGGGCAACGATCATCAAAAGGATTTAAAATAATATCCTTTCCTTCTCTATAGAACTCTTGTGTAAACTCACCACTTGGATCATAGATAACCGCCTTTTTATTTCTTCCTCTTACCTGCTCTAAGAACGCTCGAATAGCTTGTGACTTACCAGACTGTGGAGCACCAACAAAACATATATTATTGCCTTCTGTTCCCTTTCTAATAGGTACATCAGCAATTGTATACTCACCCTCTTCTTCACGATCCTTTAGCATCTGTTTAAGTTTATCTTTTGGAACGATCTTAGCACCTCTTAATTGCTCATCTTCCATGACATTTTTACCATAGTTGTACCAGTACCAAACTAAGCTTCCAATAATAATTATGCTAAGAAAGATACCTAGAAATAATGCTCTTTTTAGATCCCACCAAAAACTTTTTAAATGCGGCTCAATTATTTTTTCTGCTTGCTCAATTGATACATTTTGAGGCCGACCATTTAGGTGTAATTGAATCTCTTTATTAGGCACATTCAATGAACTTTTATAAATTATTTCTGCCTCAGTTTTTAGAGCGTATAACTCTACTGGCTCAACCTTTAAATATAAGAATCCCCCTACCACACATACCGTTAAAAAAACCCCCAATATAAGCACGTTAGAAATTCCAGTTAAGAACATTTTAAACTGGTGTGTCCAAAGCTCTGAACCGCGAGTAAAATCTACAAAACTAGATGGATTTTGTTTTTTCATTTTAGAGCACCTTTATAGTTTTCATCTGCATATGTATATCCTTTTGCCTGGATTGCTCTGATCTCATCTTTAGAGGCGTTACTTTTCATCATTACCCATAGCATCATAAAATATAGACCACTAAAATCTTCATAGAATTTTTCATTAAAATTATTGTTATCTTCAAACTCTTCAATCCTTTTTTCTACTCTATCCACTAAATCCTCAATACGATCTGCCTGGTGTTTTATCCCAATTGTTTGATGATGATTAGTAAGAACTCTACTAAGAAAAGTCGAAGGTTTTTCATCTTGAGAAGCTGCTAAACTTTCATAATATTCAGCTACAGCAGAATCCAATCTAATAGTATATCTTTTAGTTTCACTCATAATTTCCTCGAATAAACACAGCCTTAAATCTTGAATATAATACAATATATAGAAAAATAAATCTGTGCTCTTATTTATTTAATATAAACATACACTTATCTTGATTTTATTGGAATATTGAGCACAAATCGCAATTTATTAATTAGCACAGCATTTTTATTATTATAAAACAATATTTTAGCTTAAATTTATACTTGAAAATGAGCACAGCATAAAGCACAGCATATTTATCTTTATTAAACAACAATTTATATTAATTTTTATAGTTATATAGAGCACAATATAGAGCACAGCTTATTTATCTTTATATTCAATAGCTTATATTATTATATGCCTTTTTTTCTGTGCTCCTTTATTTTATATATAAAAAGCCTTGAAAGCCATATGCTGTAAGGGTTTGAGGGTTTGCATTGTTAGATGCGTGGTGTGTGAAAAAAAATTACTCGGCATGTGCCGATAATTAGCTTAATAGATGCAAGGTTTTGTATGGCTGGTTGCTTGTCCTTGTTCTCAAAATATAACAGTTGCACCTTCACCAATAGGCTTATAGAATGATGCTGATTATCTCCAATAGGATGCAGTAAAAATGCAATTTGAAAATCCATCTAATGATGCTAGTTTGAATCAACAACATACTACTAATGCACATAATCAAAATGCACATACATCTAATCAAAATGATGAAAGCACTACATCTAACCCACTACAAAAACAATCATCTGATACAGATAATCAAGTTGAAGATGATCCAACAAAGAACATGACCAAAGCAGAAAAAAAAGTTTATGAGCTTCATAAAAAATTGAAGGAAGCTGAAAAGGCTTTAGAGGAAGAAAAGGAATTAGAAAAGCAAAAAAACCAACAAGAAATTTTAAAATTGTTATCTAAAAAAGAATTAGATTTAGTACCTCTTTCTAAGTGGAAACAACATTTAAAAGAAATACAAAATCTTTTAAATAGCTAAAAAAAATGACTGCCTTAGCAGTCATTTTTTTATCTTTAGATTATGCAGATTTCAAAGTTTTTTCTTGATGCGTATGCTTAAAATGAAACTTTACAGTAAACATTTCAGCCTGACTTAAACTAATCTTTTTACTAATTTTCACCTCCGCTTTACCATTCACTATATGATATTTTTTGAACGAAATACTGTCTTTGTTTAATAGGATTTGAACAATTTTAGTTGCTCCAAAACACACTTTTGATTGCTCTCCCTGTACATAGATAGAACAATCTTGGCTATTTAAAACAAAGTCTTTTAGCAGTTTTTTTGCTTCTAGTATTGGTGTCATTTCTCTTTACTCCAAGCCTTTCGGCTCTAAAAAATAGGTAGCGGAATTGCTTAACCTATGCCTTTTATTATATATAACCTAGGTTATTTTATCAATAACTTTTGTGTTCTTTTTTTAAATTATTTTTTGATATATTACCTGTTATATGGTATTAAAAATCTAATATATTTTATCTAAAATGGCTGTATGTTATGACAAAAAAAAGTAAGTTAATTCTATGTTTTGCTACTGGTATAGCCTTAATTTTACTTATGGGATATTTACTTTTTAAACCCGATCAAACAAATTCTGATTTTGGTTTTATATTATTATTAGGTGCTAGTTTTCTACTTTTACTCAAAAAAATATCTCAGATAAAGAATGAACCTAAGTAATATTTTTATTCAAAAAAAGCCCTTTCGGGCTTTATTTTTAGTCATGAAATTTTATGAATTTTAAGATTTTTCTTACTTGATTTTCCGCTTCTTTAAAGTCTTTCGATGGAACTATTTGATAACTATCTACAAACAAAGAATCTTTAAAAATCTGCACCTGGCTAACTGTTAAATGAATATTTACTTTTTCATTTTTAGCATTATGTTTGCTAAAAGTTTCCCCTTTTCTGATAAATTCTTTATCAACCTCTAAGCTATTTACTAGAATATTCTTGATTGCTTTTACTGAATACATTTGTTCAACTCCAAGCCTTATGGCTCTAAAAAAAATAGATTTTACTCTGAAATTAAGCTTTAAATTGCCTTTGATCTAATCTAAAAATTTAGGTCTAGAATTTCTATCTCCCTTATTATTTGCATATAAACTTAATGCCTCTGCTTCACTTTCAGTTATGATATTAAACTGCTTACACGCATTTAAATAGCCAAAAATATGACACGTTATTGTTAAGCCTTGCTCATGACAGCTTGCATCTTCCAAGTCTAAAAACATCTCATTTAACTCTTTAATTGCAATCTCTCTATTACTCATTTTTTCACCTAACAGCTTTGTTTAAATCATAAATCTTAACCATAATTATATATAACCTAGGTTATTTAATCAAACTTATTTTAGCTTTTTTTTGCTTATAATTGTAAGTAACCTAGAGCGAGTGTCTACTCGCCTAGTCGGGATCTTCGACTTCCCAACCTTACTACTCCCTGATTACCTAATCCCTCATGTGGATCTATCCAGGTGCAAGCCGAACAAATTAAATTAGCTAGAAAAAATCTGTGATTTTTTTGAAGATGATTTCATTTGTGACTGAGCTTATTAAGCTAAATTATGATCCTGGAATGTTGCGCTACCGCAAACAAAATTTAAACCTGGTGCGTTAGGGATATTGCCCGAAGGGGCGAAATTTCAGCGTTAAGTTTAGTATGTCAGAAGGCTATTAAAATTAGGTTCAAGCTTGCTTGAAACTAAATTTTAAAGCGTTGTGTCATACTAAATAGCTGTAAAGTTCGAGCGTAGCCAATAAGCCCGACCCGAAGGGTAACGCCCATATATTCAAAACAACAAAAGTTACCTAGGTTATAGATTAAATATTCAATTCTGTTATACTTTCACTAATCAAATTTAAGGAAATATTCAAATGACTGATTCAAAATCTACAAATAAAACTCCCGAAAATGTTGCTAAAGCAGTATCTAAGTATAAGAAAAAGCATAACCGCCAACAAATTACAGTTGACTTATATTTGGATGATGAAACTGAAAAAGAAATGTTTGATTACTGGAAAAGTTTAGGCAATAAAAAGGAATTTTTCATTCAATCCTTACTTAATCACAAAGCTGCACAATCGTCAGAAAATAAGAGTTAAAATAAAGTTATCCAGTAGCTTAGATCCTCTATTTTTAATTTATGCACCTGTTCCATAAATTTCATCTAGTGAATTAAATATTTTAGATTTTGTAAAACATATTTTTGTATAGAGAGGAATTTCAGATATGCCTAATGATGCTAAAAGCTATATGATTAAAGCAATATTTTTTGCAATTCTAACTATCATTGGCATTATTTTTTCATGCTGGGTGATCTTCACAAAACCTTTTTAATGCTCATTAAGTTATTATAGATTTTATGAAAAAAGAAAAAATTATTTATCTTTCCAAAGTATTCTGTCTTTATGCTTTTCTTTTGCTAAGTTTTTCTTATTTTTTTAATTTCATAGTTCAAAATTTCATATTGAAATTTTACGATCCTGAAACTTTTGATCTGTGGTTTCTTCTAGCTTTTATCATTGGGTTAAGGGCTATTGCACTATTAGCAAAAAAACTCGCCGTGAAATTTATAAAAATTCCTGATGGATCTAAGCAGTAATTAAATTTTTTTGAATTGCGATACCGCAAAAAAAGAGAGCCTTAGCTCTCCTTTTTTTCTTAATCCAAGATTATTAATATTGAATCAATATCACATTGCTCTTTATTCAAATACAGAATTTTTTTACAGTATTCGGAGAAAAAAACTGCAAGCTGATTACAAAATTTATCGTCTTGATTATACGCCCAGATACATAAATGACTAAGTGCCATTATATTAACTAATAGTGAAAATCCTAAGCAATTCAATTCAGCTTCCCGATAATTACCTGATACCTTATAGCGTGTACTTTCTTTGCCTTGTAGTTCAAAAAAACCATTTTCCATAGTCCAGTACCCACCATTATAAGCACCTTCACTTAGCTTATTGGCAAAGTGAAAAACATATTGCTCATAAGCATTAATGAAAAACCAAAATTTGTCACTGGTATAGTGTTTATCCTCGTCTTGATGAACTACAAATTGTTTAAGGTATCCATTCACATCAATTGTATATTCGCCTAAATCTTGAATCTGTTCTGCTGTTAATAGCTTAGTTTTCATCTTCTCTACTCCAAGCCTTTCGGCTCTAAACTAGGTAGCGGTATTGCTTAACCTATGCCTATCATTATATATAACCTAGGTTATTTATTCAAGCTTTTTAATATCTATTAAGTAAAAAAAAACCGCCTTTTACAGCGGTTATTTCAATCTATACAGCCTTTAAATTCCCGATTTCCTTGCTTAAAAACTCTATCATTTCTCTTAGATGCTTTTCATTTTCTACCCAATATGGAAGCTCTTCTTTTATCATAAATGGCAAATTAGTTTTTTGAAAAAATAGCCCTCTCATATGGTTTTCTAATTTAACTGTCCATGTCTTTCTGTGAGTTCTTCTAACTATCCTTACCTGGCTATTATCTGCATTAAATACAATTTTAAACTTTCTACGTTCTGCAAAATTTACTGACGTTTTAGAAATTTTCATGTTCTCTACTCCAAGCCTTTCGGCTCTTATTTAGTTTTCAAAAATATACTGGGTCTTGTTGCTTTCAATAAAACTATATGCTGATAAAAACATATCTCGTTCATATTGAGCATAATTGAAATATGCAGTTATTTGTTTAATTTTATCGCTATCATTCGTAATTGATTGAATGTACTCATCCGCTTTTTCTTGTGCAAAACGGCCTTTAAAAAAATCATCATCAAAAGGCGCACAGTCTATAAATTTATTGTCTACATAATTAATCGCACTTTCAACACTACACGCCATACCATGCTCTATACATGCCATATAGACGTTTAAATCCTTCTCTAATTCATCATTTTCATAAGCTGATATAAAACTTTGAATCCCAGCATATCCAAGCTTAATTAAATTACTTACATCACAATCATCAATATAAATACTATAAATATCCAATTCACGACTTAAGTTTTCAAAAAAATTATTTTCAACGATCTTCTGAATTGTCTGCATAGTGTCTAAAAATGTACCGTGTACTTTAATTTCCATGTTCTCTACTCCAAGCCTTTCGGCTAAAAAATGGTTCTGCTGATCTGCCTAACCTATGCCCTTTATTATATATAACCTAGGTTATATATGCAACCACATTACCCACTTTTGTAGAAAATATTTTGCCCTTTTATAATGGTATCTTAAGAAAAAAAGCCCTTTCGGGCTTTCTCATCAACTGGTGTATTCTTTGATGAATTTTAAATAATCTTGTACTTGCAATTCTAGCTCTTTTTGATTTTCTGCTCTTAAAATATATATCCATGTAGGGTGAGAATTTTTTCCTTTGTAAATTTGAATTGTATTGAAATTTAAATGGACTGTAATTTCAATATTTTCTGAATTTAAAACAGTATAATTATCGCCATTCCTTTTAAACGATTTATCTAAGGCTAAGTGATTTTTTAAAACATTTTTAACGGCATGTGAGCTATACATTTCTCATTACTCCAAGCCTTTCGGCTCTTAAGGAGGTTAAGCGGAATGCCTAACCTATGCCCTTTATTATATATAACCTAGGTTATATTATCAATAGGCAACCCTATATTAATAACTATAAAAAACAATTGGTTATGAAAAAAATACAACTTAATATAAAAATCCCTCTTCTGTAAACTGAATTAAACCATTTTCAGCAAAATTTAAAGCCTGGCTTATTCTTAAATAAATATCTATAAACCTTTGTTTATCAAAATTATTTTTCAGGTTCTCTAATGCACCGTTATCATAAAAAATAGTGCTTGCATACTCATTAAATACTTTACGCACATTTTTTAAATACTGCCCTCTCCATGTTGTTGCACAGTTCAAAGCAAAACAAAAACTATTTACTTCTGATTGACCTAGTAAAAAATCCAAAGAATCGAAAAAAAGTTTGATTTCTTCAATACTCCCAATATCGCAAAAATAAAAATCTTCACAATCATATTCATTTACCC
>NZ_JBMPXW010000006.1:0-9595 GCF_049367455.1 Acinetobacter lwoffii | reverse complement strand
TGTTACTAGGTGCTATATGAAACTAAAAAATTAGGCTCTCTTGTGTCTACGATACTGGGAGCACTCCAAAAGCCCATCATTTATTGGGCTTTTTCTATAAAAACTAAGGGTAAATTATTTCTTTTTAAGATTACCATTTTCTATCTGATAGCTCATTGTATCAAATAAGAAATCTGCAAGTGTTTTCGCTGAATTTACTGCTAGCTTTGCATGGTGTCTACTTGGTTTATACGTTACACCATGTGCATCAGACATTTTATTTCTCATAGTCGCAAGACCATTAATTATATTGGATAACCCTGACAAAACCTGTTTAATTGAGTCAGAAATATCCTGTCTGCTTGGTTCTAGATTTAATAGCTTTCTTACTCGATTAAAAATCTTAACTAGGTCTCCATCATTTCCTTTAGCATTAGGATCTAACTCAGCTTCAATTTTCACACATACTGCTTCAATTAAGCTGCGTGCATTAGTTATGGCCCCTGAGTAATCTTCGGCCTCAATTTTAGCCTTACATTTTTGGATTTGTTCTTCTATAAGAAGTTCACTAAGTTCTTCAGATTTTTCAAATCGCTGCTCAATCTCAATAATAGTTCCAGCTAACTCTCGTACTTTGTAAAAATTTCCATCTCTAACTACTTCATAGCCGTCATAATTTAAAATTTCATTTACTTGAGCAGCGCAGATTTCTACTGAATGCCCCTTAGACGTAAGATCAATCCAAAGCCTAGGGTCAAGCATTTCTCGAATGGCATCTTTTAGTTTAGGCTTACCATTCAGTTCAGAAACTTTTCCTTTTGCATAAATGGCACGGCTTGGAAAACCTTGCCCATAGGTTTCTCTAAACCCCATTTTATTGAAGAATTCTACAAGATCGACACCACGTCTATATGGCCAGCCTTCTAGATCTCCAGCTATATATTCGCCAAGACGTTGAGTAGAGAAGTCAGATAATTTCATTGGTTTAATTCAGTAAATCTAAAATTTATATATTACTAATTATCAATAGATTTTAAACAATAAAAAAACCCCGGCATCCTGCTGGGGTTTTTCGTATTGGTTCGCTCGGTATAACTCCTGTCGTACCTTACAGTCCTTGTGCTTATCTATTGTTATTCTTATATGGAACTTCCTGTTCTCGATGAGTTCATAATAGGAAAATTCCAGTATTCCGGATAGCAGCAAAGAGTAGAGATTGATGTGAGCCAAAGCGTACAAAATAGCCTAAATTTTATCCCCAGCAATTGGGGATAGTTTTGGAACTTGGATCCGTATGAAATGGGCACTGATTGCCAAATTGATCGTTTTTTAACCAATTTTACTGGCAAAATGTTACAGATATGCTTAAAAACTCACCAACTTATTACAAAAGCCAATTTTTGTGCATTTTACGATCAGGGTGAAATTTTTAAGTAATTGATATTTATATTAATATACAAGTGTATTGCGTATAATCACCATTATGTTAAATAGGGACTGCTACACTATACAACTGTTACTTGTAAGGATTAAAAATGAGCTTAGGCATAATGGAAAAACTCACTCATAGTACAGTGAGAATTGAGACAGATCTTCATGGTGGTGGGATATCTACTGGTACAGGCTTTTATATGAATTTTCTCCAAAAAGAAGATACTTGTATTCCTGTAATTGTTACTAATAAGCACGTAGTTGCTAACGCTAATGTTGGTCGATTTCATGTAACAGTTGCTAAGGATGATGGGCTTCCTGATACTGGCAAACATCAACAATTTCAATTCGGGCAATTTGAGCAACAGTGTATAAAACATCCCGATCCAAATATTGATCTTGCAGCTTTTTTAATAGGACCATTACTAAATCAACTGCAACAATCTGGGCAAAAGCTTTTTTATATACCCCTCCAGACAGATCTAATTCCAAAAGATGAGGAGCGTGAGTCCTATTCATCTATGGAAGATATAGTAATGATTGGTTACCCAAATGGAATTTGGGATGCAAAAAACAATCTTCCTGTTATACGAAAAGGTATCACTGCAACGCATCCTAATGTTTCTTGGAATGGTAAGTCTGAATTTTTAACAGATATTGCTAGTTTTCCAGGGTCTAGCGGCTCTCCTGTTTTTTTAGCAAATATTGGGGGATATATGGACAATAAAGGCAATACCTACATGGGGGCCTCTCGTATCCGCCTTTTAGGTATTCATTATGCTGGAGCAATGCATACTGCATCAGGTCAAATACAGATTGTTACCGCACCAACTTCAAATATTCCAGTACCAATTACTCAGATACCAAATAACATTGGTGTAGCTATTAACTCTAAGGAAATTTTTGCTCTTGGAAAAGAAGTTGAACGTTTGGTTGGGGGAAATCTGTAACTAAAATTAAGTTCCCCTAAAATTAACATAATACACCTTATACGAATTCCCAGAGCATGGCTTTCAGCCATGCTTTTGTTTATCAAAATAGTATAGATATATGAATTTTAAGATAAAGAAAAAGCCTTATAGTCTCTCCCGGAACTATAAGGCTTATAAATCGCTGTAATTTTTTTCTTAATTACCTACTTTTTTCTCTATAGGTTATGAATATATTTTACCGATAGGTAAAAAACAAAGATATAAGACAAAAGATGAATATGCTAAGAATTCCGCGTAAAGCCTACTATACTAGTTTCGCATAACTACCATTATGTTAAATGGAGATTCAAAGCTCTTTGCTAAAGTAGGTATAGTAGTAATAATTATTGAGTAAATAAGAGAATTAAGCTAATGAAATACTCAAAAGAAAGAATAGTAAAAGCCCTACTACTTGCTCCATTACCATTACTTTTCTTTGCTGCATTGCTCTTTATCATAATGAATCATGAATATAGCCTCTATTCAATTTTTGTGGTTTTTGTAGGGCATGGGCTTGTTTACTTAGCTTATTGTATTTTGACTGTGCCTTTCAGCTTCATGTTCTCAATTCTTTTAAATCGTTATAGCATCCTTAACCTGCTAACCATCTGTATTAGTGCTCTAATTATTGCTGCACCATTTTTTATTCTTTTTGGATGGAGCCATACAGGAGAAATTTCAAAAGAATGGTGGAAGATGTATACCAATACATGGACTGTTCTTATGGCTCTATTCCCTGGCTTATGTTATTGGCTATTTCTGATTACCTTAAATGATAAAAAATCAAAAAATGTTGAGCAAATGACTTAGAGTGAAATTCTTAAATATGCCTAAAATTAACATAATACACCTTATACGAAACGTGTTATAATTTTCATTAGAAATCAATGCTGTAGTTTCTAGTTGATAGCCCATCTTCCCCAAGGTGGGCTTTTTTATGGCTTTTTCATGTTTCACGCTCAATAAATAAACAATGTTCCACGAGTTTATTCAGTTTTAATAAACATCATCCGGTTTTTTGAGGAGTCATTATTTCAGGTGCTTGCACTGAAATTGGCTCATCAAAAAATTGGAGTCCTGGCTAACCATAGGGAAGGAAAAAACGGCTCAGGAAGCCTCTTTTTTTAGGTTCTGGCTCAACGTGTTCAGGGACAGGGATACGTTTATTGTCTTGTCGAGAGGTAGTCAATCCGTCATAGTTCGATTCAGTCTGTGACCGAGAATCTGTTGCTATATCCTGTTTAGATTTATGATCGGTAAACGTAGTCATATTGGCTTTTGGAGCTTCCAGTAAGCGCTGCATGGCCTCAATCTGTTCTTGATAAAACGATTCACGTTCTAATGATTGATTTTCTCTCTGTATTGCCTGATTTAATTGTTTTTCCAGTATGTCAACTTGACGTTTTAGCGAGTCAACTTCTGTCAAGTTTTGACTATTAGTTGATTGACTTTGGTTGACAGTAGAGTTGTTTTTTTGTGGTTCTCCAAAAACTCTCAAAGCCTCTGTGAAGTCAATTAAACCATCAGATCCTTTTGATAAATTCCCTTTCTTTATATGAGCATAGACAGCCTGTCTAGAATATCCATATAGTTTTGCTAGTTCTGAAACTGACAGTTTTTTCATTATGTAAACCAGTTTTCAAATAGTGTTAATAGTTGATTGTTAACTTTACTATGTCAATTGACATCATTTATTGAAAGCCGACTTTTCGAAGTAATGGCATAAGTTCTTTTAATTTATTTGGCTCTTGTAGCATGGTTACAATCCGTGCAGCAAACTGTTCATAGCTTTCATTACCTTGTGAAAGTTTAGCCATCTCAGGAAGTTCTGATAATTTACTAGCAAATAAATATCGTTGTGCATGTGTCAAATTGATTTTTAACTCTTTGTCCTGACCAATGTCGTTGGCTGTATTTATTGCTGACTTTTTCTGTTTGAAGCTAAATGAAAAACCTGTAATGGATCTACCGGTTTTATGTTGTTCAACTTTGACATTAATATCGGTATGTTCATTTACTTGTTTTAATGCAATGTCCAAAACATATTTCTTAAAATCGTACATCCTTTTGTATTCAGTTTCGAGTACACCTATTTTTTGTCTGAAATCGTAGATAGTTATAAGAGGCGTTTTTCCCGTACTACGCCAAGCAATCAATATTTCATATAAACGAACAGCATAAGCACTCGTTAAATTGCTTATTTGCTGTATCTCATACTTTGTAAATTGTTCTTCTAGCCTAGTTATTAAAGGCACAATAGCGGGAGCAAAAATAAGTCTAACGACAGCCTCATTATCAATATAAGCAACCTCGCTTACCCATCTTGATTTGTGATTAATAACATTACCTTTTTCACTAAGGCTTTGATAACTGAATTGTCTTGCAAATAGGTCATCGCAAGCATCTTTCAAGGCTTGATAAGCAGTATTTCGATGTACACCAAATTGATTGATATAACTTTCAGCATGAACTGTTAATGGATCATTAGCATTGATCCCTTTACCTGATTCCCTGGCCTCAACGATAGCTAAAAGAATTAATCGTTGTTCTACTAGATCAAGGTTATAACTAGCATTAATTAAAGCGTTATCTTTGACAATTAGTTCGGTTTTCATATGAAAAATTTATATTTTTAAGTCAATAAGACGAGGTTATAATATTAACTCGCTTAATGCAAGGTAGACCTCGTTTTAATGCAAGGTAAACCTCGTTTTAATGCAAGGTAAACCTCGTTTTAATGCAAGGTAAACCTCGTTTTATAATCTCTAAAAGCCTTATAAATTCAGCCTTACAGGCTATCTAAAAGCATTTAAAAGCTTAAAAATAATTAAAAGCCCAGGGAATGAAAAATTGCCCTTGGTTTTCGCTTCGCTCAAACTCTATTGAATCTCGCTTTCGCTCGATTCGTCGGGGCAATTTTTGGTTAATATTTCCGTGACTTTGAAAAAAGCAAAAGCAAGATAAAAAGCAGATCGGAATTCGCTTCGCTCATAAGCTTTTTTACTCGCTTCGCTCAGTTTGGGAAGCCAATTTGGAAAGTTCGCACCCATGCGGGATGCTCTGCTATGCAGGTGATGTATGGATAGGGAGCTTGTAATCAGGGAAAGGGATGGGCAAATTTTCTCAGTTCGCTCGTAGACACTCGCTCTGTTTATCGACTCATGCCACGAGATTTCATTTTAGGCGCATGTTGCTGTGCTTTGAGCTGTTCTTGTCTAAGTTTCATCTGCTGTTCGGTTTTGATCTCGTCCACACATTTTTTAATGACCTTGTAGGACTGGTAGAGGGTCTGGTATTGCTTGGCTTTCTCCGGATGCTGCTTTTGGTATTTCTT
Organism: Acinetobacter lwoffii; assembly: GCF_049367455.1. Lineage (GTDB taxonomy): Bacteria > Pseudomonadota > Gammaproteobacteria > Pseudomonadales > Moraxellaceae > Acinetobacter > Acinetobacter lwoffii_W. Next base: position 3,880 of record NZ_JBMPXW010000006.1, on the reverse strand, counting down.
CCAGGCATGTTCCTGGAAAGCATCGTTTTGCAGTAATTCCTTCACACCATGTTTTTTCTGATGCTCATGTTGGCCTTTTAGTTTTTTGTGTTCCTGGTAAATCGCGTCACGTTGTGCTTCCCAGGCTTTTTTGCCAAACAGCAAGGGCTTGTTCTGGGTTAATTCGTTGTGTTGATCCACCAGACTTTGCAATTTGTCATGACTTTGCTTGAGTCCGCTTTTTACGATCTCCTGGGCAAGCTGCTGATTGAACTCGTTTTGATGTTTGTGCTGATTGATCAGGGTTATTTCGGCTTGTTTAAGATTACGCTGCATGAAATCCAGGTCTAGATTCGCGTCTTTTGCGCTAATTTGGCCTTTGAGCAGTTGAACGAGGGTTTCCCTCTGTTTTTCCTCAAACACGGCTTTTTCGTCAATTGGTGGCGTTTTAGCGCTATGTTCGATTTGAATCTGCTGTTCTTTTTTCTGTTTGCTGAGTTCTATCTCATTTTCAGCAATCAGCATGTCCATATTTTTGCCGTATTGCAGCTGAGCCTGATTTCTGTGTTTGATTTCATCATTGCTTCGGCTGATTTCGGTTTCGATGCCTTGTCTGCGTAGCTCGGTGACTTTCGGTCCTTCGTGCAGCGTCGCTTCCAGACCATTCTCCTGATCTTTGTAGCTGCGGTGATTAACTCGGGCGGTGGATCCGGCCATATCCAGGTGCATATTGCAGATCTCGGCAAAGTGCTCGCGCCAGTGCTCGATTTCTCCACTGTGTTTTTGGTCCAGTTCCCGGGTTTTATCCGTGAAGCCTTCTGGCGTGAGTTTGCGTGTGCTCATCAGGATATGCGCGTGATAATTGCGTTCATCGCTGCCGGATCCGGTATGCGGTGCATGGATACATGCATCAACCGCCACCTGGTGTCTGTCTACAATGCTAGAACATAGATCTTCGAGCATGGCCAGGCGTTGTTCCTGGTTCAATTCACTGGGAAAGGCAATTTCGAATTCCCGGGCGACTGTAGAATTTTTTCGGGTTTCCCGTTGTTCAACTTCGTTCCAGAGTCTTTCCCGGTTTTTTAAATGCTCTGGTGCGCCTTCGGGTAAATAAATCTCTTTATGTTCCACACCGGTTTTTCGGCTGTAATCATGTTCCCGGCCTTCACGTTCACAATAAATCTTTTCACCTGCACGATAGGCGATTGCAGCAGTGGCGGAACGCCCTGCAGATCGTGCTACGGTTTTGACTGAAAAGTGGTAAATCGCCATGCCTGTTTTTCGCTTTTAAATTTTCACGTAGTGAAATACAACCGTGGATACGGTTGTCGGGGTATTGGGGGGACCCCAATCGGACTTGCAAACGAAGTTTGCATAAGTGCACTCTTCGAGGAAAACATTACTATACATATAGCACCTTGAATGCATATTCAAGTGCGCTTATGTTAGGGATGGTTTCCCAGGATGATGGTATTGGATTAATGAGCGTTACTGAAACACTAGACAGCAAAATCAAGGCTCAGGAAGAAAAGCTGAAGCAGCTTAAAGCTCAAAGACAGGCAGCATTGGCAAGAGAACGTGCCAAAGAGAAAGAGCAGGCACGAAAGGATGATACCAGACGTAAAATTTTAATCGGATCCTGCATGCTAAAAATCACCGAAGAGGATGAACAGGCTCGGGCAAAATTGATTATGCAGATGGATAAATATTTAACGGATGAAAGAGATCGTAAGCTGTTTGATCTGCCGATATTTAATTATTGATCTGTTGAAAAGATAAATAGGAATGTGAAATGAGATTGTTGATTGCTTTGATTTTTCCTTGGCTGCTGTTTTTCACGATAGGACGACCATTTGCAGGCATCATTTGTTTGGTACTTCAGATTACAGTTTTAGGTTGGATCCCGGCTGCCATCTGGGCAGTATATGCTTTGTCGCAATATAAGACTGATCAGAAAATTAAAAGAGCAATTCGCTCTTCATAAATAGTTTAATTTTCTGATTTTTAGATCTGATTAATTTTGTGATTTCCATCACACTTATCCATAAGTTAGTGATCGGTTTTGGGGTATTAGGGGTGATTGTTTGATCAATAAGTGATCTAATAAGTCTTATAACAATAACTATAAAACTCCAGAGGGAAAAAAAATTAACCCTCTAATTCTTAGTTAGAAAAAAAATAAAATAAGAATTAGAGGGTTTCATTTTTTATTAAATTCACTCTATTTTTTCCACAAAGCTCTTATCCAATATCGGTATGGGGCTATTTTTTTGAACTTCGTATAAGAGATTTTATGTTAGACAGACGAATGAAAGGCTCATAAACAGGGCCTTTCACATAACGTGTATTATGTTAATTTTAGAAAATTTTAAGAATTAACTCTCAAGTAACTGGCCTATTTCCAACCTACTATATCCTCGCTCTTTTAGTACCAAGACAATAGCTTTTTTATAGTCATCAGAACTGGAAGTCTTATATTTTATGATTAATTGATTCTCTGAATTCAGTTCAAGGGCATTCTTATAGGTTAAGACTTCAGTAGAAATCTTATTAAAAATATTTAGATTAAACATACAGGTACTCTTCATCCTGTTATAGCGGCCCGACTACAACAAATACCTGCCTTAGCTTAGCTAGACACCCTTGGCAACAAGATTCAAATTAAGAAAAGTTCTGCAAGTTTTCAAAAGCTATAAGGATGAATAATCAACTAAAATCATTATTATTTAACATAATGGTGATTACATGAAGTGAGGTCTAACATTTGAACTTCGCATAAGAGATTTTATGTTAAATGAGCAAAAAAAATAGGTAGATGTGTACCTACCTTAAGAATAGAAATGATCGTAATTTTATCAAGCAGCTAGAATATCTAGGATTTTACTTCTTGGTAAAACATACTCTCCATTATCCTGTATTTGGAAAAAATCATTAGCGGCACGAATCAATGTATTGATGTAATCACAATCATCGTGCTTTTCATGCGCTGGTGGGAGCAAAAAAGCTAACAATAAAACTGTTCCCTCTGAACCTAATGTATAAACCATACATAAGTCACTTGTTCCTCGGCGCCTGATGAACCTACGAGGAAAATTATTTTTATCCCATTCTTCGATAGCTTCATCTGTCATAGCTTCCGCATCAAAGATATGAACATGCGCTAGTCCATGTGCTTCCATCACATGCCTTGGATAATCATTGAGAACATCCTTCCCAAATGGCTAGTGGAATGGTTTAGAAAACACTCCACTATAAACATATAATCTTCAAAATCTTTAGCCATCATAGTAAGGATATGCCGATCTTCATCGGTTTTAGCCCCAGCATAATCGCAATCTAAAATTTGAAAATTTTTTGGTAAAAAATTAGGAATCACCACCTCCTGTAGAACTCAAATCAACTCAACAGTATAAGGTGTATTTAAGATTTAGAAATATTTTTTTAAAAAAAAATAGAGCCTATGCTTCTGATGTACTTGGATATTTCATCATGTAAGCGTTTCGAGTATTCATAGAAATTCTTTGGCTTTTTCTCTTGTTAAACCATAAGATTTTCTAGCTACTTTTTTAACTACTTTTTAGATTCAGATATAGACACTATATTTTCTGTTCTCATGAACTCACTATAACCATTTATATAATTTCTATACTCAAACCCAGATCATTATGAATACGAAGATACATTTGGCAGAATCCTTAATGGATGTTTTTGATAAATTATTGATTTTTAATAAAAAAACAATAATTTGTTTTACGGTTGGTTCGCGATTATAAAGCAACCGAATTGATTAAGATAGTTCTTATATTACTCTTGACAGAAAAATATAGTGTAAAAAATTGATACTTGATGGTCATTAGAAGAAGGTTTTTTTATTAATAAGTTGTTAATTTTCATTAATTTA
>NZ_JBMPXW010000005.1:0-9646 GCF_049367455.1 Acinetobacter lwoffii | reverse complement strand
TGTTACTAGGTGCTATATGAAACTAAAAAATTAGGCTCTCTTGTGTCTACGATACTGGGAGCACTCCAAAAGCCCATCATTTATTGGGCTTTTTCTATAAAAACTAAGGGTAAATTATTTCTTTTTAAGATTACCATTTTCTATCTGATAGCTCATTGTATCAAATAAGAAATCTGCAAGTGTTTTCGCTGAATTTACTGCTAGCTTTGCATGGTGTCTACTTGGTTTATACGTTACACCATGTGCATCAGACATTTTATTTCTCATAGTCGCAAGACCATTAATTATATTGGATAACCCTGACAAAACCTGTTTAATTGAGTCAGAAATATCCTGTCTGCTTGGTTCTAGATTTAATAGCTTTCTTACTCGATTAAAAATCTTAACTAGGTCTCCATCATTTCCTTTAGCATTAGGATCTAACTCAGCTTCAATTTTCACACATACTGCTTCAATTAAGCTGCGTGCATTAGTTATGGCCCCTGAGTAATCTTCGGCCTCAATTTTAGCCTTACATTTTTGGATTTGTTCTTCTATAAGAAGTTCACTAAGTTCTTCAGATTTTTCAAATCGCTGCTCAATCTCAATAATAGTTCCAGCTAACTCTCGTACTTTGTAAAAATTTCCATCTCTAACTACTTCATAGCCGTCATAATTTAAAATTTCATTTACTTGAGCAGCGCAGATTTCTACTGAATGCCCCTTAGACGTAAGATCAATCCAAAGCCTAGGGTCAAGCATTTCTCGAATGGCATCTTTTAGTTTAGGCTTACCATTCAGTTCAGAAACTTTTCCTTTTGCATAAATGGCACGGCTTGGAAAACCTTGCCCATAGGTTTCTCTAAACCCCATTTTATTGAAGAATTCTACAAGATCGACACCACGTCTATATGGCCAGCCTTCTAGATCTCCAGCTATATATTCGCCAAGACGTTGAGTAGAGAAGTCAGATAATTTCATTGGTTTAATTCAGTAAATCTAAAATTTATATATTACTAATTATCAATAGATTTTAAACAATAAAAAAACCCCGGCATCCTGCTGGGGTTTTTCGTATTGGTTCGCTCGGTATAACTCCTGTCGTACCTTACAGTCCTTGTGCTTATCTATTGTTATTCTTATATGGAACTTCCTGTTCTCGATGAGTTCATAATAGGAAAATTCCAGTATTCCGGATAGCAGCAAAGAGTAGAGATTGATGTGAGCCAAAGCGTACAAAATAGCCTAAATTTTATCCCCAGCAATTGGGGATAGTTTTGGAACTTGGATCCGTATGAAATGGGCACTGATTGCCAAATTGATCGTTTTTTAACCAATTTTACTGGCAAAATGTTACAGATATGCTTAAAAACTCACCAACTTATTACAAAAGCCAATTTTTGTGCATTTTACGATCAGGGTGAAATTTTTAAGTAATTGATATTTATATTAATATACAAGTGTATTGCGTATAATCACCATTATGTTAAATAGGGACTGCTACACTATACAACTGTTACTTGTAAGGATTAAAAATGAGCTTAGGCATAATGGAAAAACTCACTCATAGTACAGTGAGAATTGAGACAGATCTTCATGGTGGTGGGATATCTACTGGTACAGGCTTTTATATGAATTTTCTCCAAAAAGAAGATACTTGTATTCCTGTAATTGTTACTAATAAGCACGTAGTTGCTAACGCTAATGTTGGTCGATTTCATGTAACAGTTGCTAAGGATGATGGGCTTCCTGATACTGGCAAACATCAACAATTTCAATTCGGGCAATTTGAGCAACAGTGTATAAAACATACCATCCAAATATTGATCTTGCAGCTTTTTTAATAGGACCATTACTAAATCAACTGCAACAATCTGGGCAAAAGCTTTTTTATATACCCCTCCAGACAGATCTAATTCCAAAAGATGAGGAGCGTGAGTCCTATTCATCTATGGAAGATATAGTAATGATTGGTTACCCAAATGGAATTTGGGATGCAAAAAACAATCTTCCTGTTATACGAAAAGGTATCACTGCAACGCATCCTAATGTTTCTTGGAATGGTAAGTCTGAATTTTTAACAGATATTGCTAGTTTTCCAGGGTCTAGCGGCTCTCCTGTTTTTTTAGCAAATATTGGGGGATATATGGACAATAAAGGCAATACCTACATGGGGGCCTCTCGTATCCGCCTTTTAGGTATTCATTATGCTGGAGCAATGCATACTGCATCAGGTCAAATACAGATTGTTACCGCACCAACTTCAAATATTCCAGTACCAATTACTCAGATACCAAATAACATTGGTGTAGCTATTAACTCTAAGGAAATTTTTGCTCTTGAGAAAGAAGTTGAACGTTTGGTTGGGGGAAATCTGTAACTAAAATTAAGTTCCCCTAAAATTAACATAATACACCTTATACGAATTCCCAGAGCATGGCTTTCAGCCATGCTTTTGTTTATCAAAATAGTATAGATATATGAATTTTAAGATAAAGAAAAAGCCTTATAGTCTCTCCCGGAACTATAAGGCTTATAAATCGCTGTAATTTTTTTCTTAATTACCTACTTTTTTCTCTATAGGTTATGAATATATTTTACCGATAGGTAAAAAACAAAGATATAAGACAAAAGATGAATATGCTAAGAATTCCGCGTAAAGCCTACTATACTAGTTTCGCATAACTACCATTATGTTAAATGGAGATTCAAAGCTCTTTGCTAAAGTAGGTATAGTAGTAATAATTATTGAGTAAATAAGAGAATTAAGCTAATGAAATACTCAAAAGAAAGAATAGTAAAAGCCCTACTACTTGCTCCATTACCATTACTTTTCTTTGCTGCATTGCTCTTTATCATAATGAATCATGAATATAGCCTCTATTCAATTTTTGTGGTTTTTGTAGGGCATGGGCTTGTTTACTTAGCTTATTGTATTTTGACTGTGCCTTTCAGCTTCATGTTCTCAATTCTTTTAAATCGTTATAGCATCCTTAACCTGCTAACCATCTGTATTAGTGCTCTAATTATTGCTGCACCATTTTTTATTCTTTTTGGATGGAGCCATACAGGAGAAATTTCAAAAGAATGGTGGAAGATGTATACCAATACATGGACTGTTCTTATGGCTCTATTCCCTGGCTTATGTTATTGGCTATTTCTGATTACCTTAAATGATAAAAAATCAAAAAATGTTGAGCAAATGACTTAGAGTGAAATTCTTAAATATGCCTAAAATTAACATAATACACCTTATACGAAACGTGTTATAATTTTCATTAGAAATCAATGCTGTAGTTTCTAGTTGATAGCCCATCTTCCCCAAGGTGGGCTTTTTTATGGCTTTTTCATGTTTCACGCTCAATAAATAAACAATGTTCCACGAGTTTATTCAGTTTTAATAAACATCATCCGGTTTTTTGAGGAGTCATTATTTCAGGTGCTTGCACTGAAATTGGCTCATCAAAAAATTGGAGTCCTGGCTAACCATAGGGAAGGAAAAAACGGCTCAGGAAGCCTCTTTTTTTAGGTTCTGGCTCAACGTGTTCAGGGACAGGGATACGTTTATTGTCTTGTCGAGAGGTAGTCAATCCGTCATAGTTCGATTCAGTCTGTGACCGAGAATCTGTTGCTATATCCTGTTTAGATTTATGATCGGTAAACGTAGTCATATTGGCTTTTGGAGCTTCCAGTAAGCGCTGCATGGCCTCAATCTGTTCTTGATAAAACGATTCACGTTCTAATGATTGATTTTCTCTCTGTATTGCCTGATTTAATTGTTTTTCCAGTATGTCAACTTGACGTTTTAGCGAGTCAACTTCTGTCAAGTTTTGACTATTAGTTGATTGACTTTGGTTGACAGTAGAGTTGTTTTTTTGTGGTTCTCCAAAAACTCTCAAAGCCTCTGTGAAGTCAATTAAACCATCAGATCCTTTTGATAAATTCCCTTTCTTTATATGAGCATAGACAGCCTGTCTAGAATATCCATATAGTTTTGCTAGTTCTGAAACTGACAGTTTTTTCATTATGTAAACCAGTTTTCAAATAGTGTTAATAGTTGATTGTTAACTTTACTATGTCAATTGACATCATTTATTGAAAGCCGACTTTTCGAAGTAATGGCATAAGTTCTTTTAATTTATTTGGCTCTTGTAGCATGGTTACAATCCGTGCAGCAAACTGTTCATAGCTTTCATTACCTTGTGAAAGTTTAGCCATCTCAGGAAGTTCTGATAATTTACTAGCAAATAAATATCGTTGTGCATGTGTCAAATTGATTTTTAACTCTTTGTCCTGACCAATGTCGTTGGCTGTATTTATTGCTGACTTTTTCTGTTTGAAGCTAAATGAAAAACCTGTAATGGATCTACCGGTTTTATGTTGTTCAACTTTGACATTAATATCGGTATGTTCATTTACTTGTTTTAATGCAATGTCCAAAACATATTTCTTAAAATCGTACATCCTTTTGTATTCAGTTTCGAGTACACCTATTTTTTGTCTGAAATCGTAGATAGTTATAAGAGGCGTTTTTCCCGTACTACGCCAAGCAATCAATATTTCATATAAACGAACAGCATAAGCACTCGTTAAATTGCTTATTTGCTGTATCTCATACTTTGTAAATTGTTCTTCTAGCCTAGTTATTAAAGGCACAATAGCGGGAGCAAAAATAAGTCTAACGACAGCCTCATTATCAATATAAGCAACCTCGCTTACCCATCTTGATTTGTGATTAATAACATTACCTTTTTCACTAAGGCTTTGATAACTGAATTGTCTTGCAAATAGGTCATCGCAAGCATCTTTCAAGGCTTGATAAGCAGTATTTCGATGTACACCAAATTGATTGATATAACTTTCAGCATGAACTGTTAATGGATCATTAGCATTGATCCCTTTACCTGATTCCCTGGCCTCAACGATAGCTAAAAGAATTAATCGTTGTTCTACTAGATCAAGGTTATAACTAGCATTAATTAAAGCGTTATCTTTGACAATTAGTTCGGTTTTCATATGAAAAATTTATATTTTTAAGTCAATAAGACGAGGTTATAATATTAACTCGCTTAATGCAAGGTAGACCTCGTTTTAATGCAAGGTAAACCTCGTTTTAATGCAAGGTAAACCTCGTTTTAATGCAAGGTAAACCTCGTTTTATAATCTCTAAAAGCCTTATAAATTCAGCCTTACAGGCTATCTAAAAGCATTTAAAAGCTTAAAAATAATTAAAAGCCCAGGGAATGAAAAATTGCCCTTGGTTTTCGCTTCGCTCAAACTCTATTGAATCTCGCTTTCGCTCGATTCGTCGGGGCAATTTTTGGTTAATATTTCCGTGACTTTGAAAAAAGCAAAAGCAAGATAAAAAGCAGATCGGAATTCGCTTCGCTCATAAGCTTTTTTACTCGCTTCGCTCAGTTTGGGAAGCCAATTTGGAAAGTTCGCACCCATGCGGGATGCTCTGCTATGCAGGTGATGTATGGATAGGGAGCTTGTAATCAGGGAAAGGGATGGGCAAATTTTCTCAGTTCGCTCGTAGACACTCGCTCTGTTTATCGACTCATGCCACGAGATTTCATTTTAGGCGCATGTTGCTGTGCTTTGAGCTGTTCTTGTCTAAGTTTCATCTGCTGTTCGGTTTTGATCTCGTCCACACATTTTTTAATGACCTTGTAGGACTGGTAGAGGGTCTGGTATTGCTTGGCTTTCTCCGGATGCTGCTTTTGGTATTTCTTCCAGGCATGTTCCTGGAAAGCATCGTTTTGCAGTAATTCCTTCACACCATGTTTTTTCTGATGCTCATGTTGGCCTTTTAGTTTTTTGTGTTCCTGGTAAATCGCGTCACGTTGTGCTTCCCAGGCTTTTTTGCCAAACAGCAAGGGCTTGTTCTGGGTTAATTCGTTGTGTTGATCCACCAGACTTTGCAATTTGTCATGACTTTGCTTGAGTCCGCTTTTTACGATCTCCTGGGCAAGCTGCTGATTGAACTCGTTTTGATGTTTGTGCTGATTGATCAGGGTTATTTCGGCTTGTTTAAGATTACGCTGCATGAAATCCAGGTCTAGATTCGCGTCTTTTGCGCTAATTTGGCCTTTGAGCAGTTGAACGAGGGTTTCCCTCTGTTTTTCCTCAAACACGGCTTTTTCGTCAATTGGTGGCGTTTTAGCGCTATGTTCGATTTGAATCTGCTGTTCTTTTTTCTGTTTGCTGAGTTCTATCTCATTTTCAGCAATCAGCATGTCCATATTTTTGCCGTATTGCAGCTGAGCCTGATTTCTGTGTTTGATTTCATCATTGCTTCGGCTGATTTCGGTTTCGATGCCTTGTCTGCGTAGCTCGGTGACTTTCGGTCCTTCGTGCAGCGTCGCTTCCAGACCATTCTCCTGATCTTTGTAGCTGCGGTGATTAACTCGGGCGGTGGATCCGGCCATATCCAGGTGCATATTGCAGATCTCGGCAAAGTGCTCGCGCCAGTGCTCGATTTCTCCACTGTGTTTTTGGTCCAGTTCCCGGGTTTTATCCGTGAAGCCTTCTGGCGTGAGTTTGCGTGTGCTCATCAGGATATGCGCGTGATAATTGCGTTCATCGCTGCCGGATCCGGTATGCGGTGCATGGATACATGCATCAACCGCCACCTGGTGTCTGTCTACAATGCTAGAACATAGATCTTCGAGCATGGCCAGGCGTTGTTCCTGGTTCAATTCACTGGGAAAGGCAATTTCGAATTCCCGGGCGACTGTAGAATTTTTTCGGGTTTCCCGTTGTTCAACTTCGTTCCAGAGTCTTTCCCGGTTTTTTAAATGCTCTGGTGCGCCTTCGGGTAAATAAATCTCTTTATGTTCCACACCGGTTTTTCGGCTGTAATCATGTTCCCGGCCTTCACGTTCACAATAAATCTTTTCACCTGCACGATAGGCGATTGCAGCAGTGGCGGAACGCCCTGCAGATCGTGCTACGGTTTTGACTGAAAAGTGGTAAATCGCCATGCCTGTTTTTCGCTTTTAAATTTTCACGTAGTGAAATACAACCGTGGATACGGTTGTCGGGGTATTGGGGGGACCCCAATCGGACTTGCAAACGAAGTTTGCATAAGTGCGCTCTTCGAGGAAAACATTACTATACATATAGCACCTTGAATGCATATTCAAGTGCGCTTATGTTAGGGATGGTTTCCAGGATGATGGTATTGGATTAATGAGCGTTACTGAAACACTAGACAGCAAAATCAAGGCTCAGGAAGAAAAGCTGAAGCAGCTTAAAGCTCAAAGACAGGCAGCATTGGCAAGAGAACGTGCCAAAGAGAAAGAGCAGGCACGAAAGGATGATACCAGACGTAAAATTTTAATCGGATCCTGCATGCTAAAAATCACCGAAGAGGATGAACAGGCTCGGGCAAAATTGATTATGCAGATGGATAAATATTTAACGGATGAAAGAGATCGTAAGCTGTTTGATCTGCCGATATTTAATTATTGATCTGTTGAAAAGATAAATAGGAATGTGAAATGAGATTGTTGATTGCTTTGATTTTTCCTTGGCTGCTGTTTTTCACTATAGGACGACCATTTGCAGGCATCATTTGTTTGGTACTTCAGATTACAGTTTTAGGTTGGATCCCGGCTGCCATCTGGGCAGTATATGCTTTGTCGCAATATAAGACTCATCAGAAAATTAAATGAGCAATACGCTCTTCATAAATAGTTTAGTTTCCTGATTTTTAGATCTGATTAATTTTGTGATTTCCATCACACTTATCCATAAGTTAGTGATCGGTTTTGGGGTATTAGGGGTGATTGTTTGATCAATAAGTGATCTAATAAGTCTTATAACAATAACTATAAAACTCCAGAGGGCAAAAAAAATTAACCCTCTAATTCTTAGTTAGAAAAAAAATAAAATAAGAATTAGAGGGTTTCATTTTTTATTAAATTCACTCTATGTTTCTTCACAAAGCTCTTATCCAATATCGGTATGGGGCTATTTTTTTGAACTTCGTATAAGAGATTTTCATGTTAGACACACGAATGCGTAAGGCTCATAAACAGGGCCTTTCACATAACGTGTATTATGTTAATTCTAGAAAATTTAAAGAATTAACTCTCAAGTAACTGGCCTATTTCCAACCCACGATATCCTCGCTCTTTTAGTACCAAGACAATAGCTTTTTTATAGTCATCAGAACTGGAAGTCTTATATTTTATGATTAATTGATTCTCTGAATTCAGTTCAAGGGCATTCTTATAGGTTAAGACTTCAGTAGAAATCTTATTAAAACTATTTAGATTAAACATACAAGAGGTACCTTCATCCTGTCATAGTGGCCCGACTACAACAAATACCTGCCTTAGCTTAGCTAGCACACCCTTGGCAACAAGGATTACAAATTAAGAAAAGTTCTGCAAGTTTTCAAAAGCTATAAGAATGCAGAATCAACTAAAATCATTATTATTTACATAATGGCGATTACATGAAGTGAGGTCTAACATTTGAACTTCGCATAAGAGATTTTATGTTAAATGAGCAAAAACAGTAGGCACATGTGCACCTACCTTAAGAATAGAAATGATCGTAATTTTATCAAGCAGCTAGAATATCTAGGATTTTACTTCTTGGTAAAACATATTCTCCATTATCCTGCTCTTGAAAATCAATAGCGGCACGAATCAATGTATTGATGTAATCACAATCATCGTGCTTTTCATGCGCTGCTAAAGCAAAAATGCTAACAATAAAACTGTTCCCTCTGAACCTAATGTATAAACCATACATAAGTCACTTGTTCCGGCGCCCTATAAACTTACGAGGAAAATTATTTTTATCCCATTCTTCGATAGCTTCCATCCGCCATAGCTTCCGCATCAAGATATCAACATGCGCTAGTCCATGTGCTTCCATCACATGCCTTGGATAATCATTGGGATCATCCTTCCCAAATCACTCTTGCCAATCGTTTAGAAAACGCTCCACTATTAAACATATAAAATTCAAAATCTTTAGCCATCATAGCAAGGATATGCCGATCTTCATCGGTTTTAGCCCCAGCATAATAGCAATCAAAAATTCCAAAAATTTTTTGGTAAAAAATTAGGAATACACCACCTCCGGTGACAAGTCTCAAATCAACTCAACAGTATAAGGTGTATTTAAAGATTTAGAAATATTTTTTTTTAAAAATATAGTCATGCTTCCGACGTAATTTGCAAATTTCATCACTAAGCATTTCGAGATTCATAGAAATTCTTTCGGCTTTTTCTCTTGTTAAACCATAAGATTTTGAGCTAACTTTTTTAACTACTTTTTTAGATTCAGACATACAGGACAATTAATCTGTTTTACTAACTCACCATAACCATTTATATAATTTCTATAACTCAAACCCAGATAGATTATGAATATGAAACTAACATTGGCAGAATCCTTAAATGGATGTTTTCGATAAATCATCGATTTTTAATAAAAAAACAATAATTTGTTTTACGGTTGGTTCGCGATTATAAAGCAACCGAATTGATTAAGATAGTTCTTATATTACTCTTGACAGAAAAATATAGTGTAAAAAATTGATACTGATGGTCATTATAAGTAAGTTTTTTTATTAATAAGTTGTTAATTTTCATTAATTTATCCTTTTAGATTAATTAACAGTATTTTTAATATAGGTATAGCA
>NZ_JBMPXW010000004.1:0-60316 GCF_049367455.1 Acinetobacter lwoffii | reverse complement strand
TTTGTGCAACAAAGCCCTTAGTTGAAAAAAACTTTTAGATTTCATGCTCACACACCACCTAAAACAAAAAAATATCTGATTGATTTTACAGGCTTTTAATTTAAGGTTTTATTCTACCCACTCGCAATATCAACGTTTAGTATCACGACTCACTAACTCATTAACTAAATATGGAGCAGTACGACTATCTTGATTTTCTGTTATTTGTTTTGGTGTTCCTGCCACAACAATATTCCCACCAGCATTTCCAGCACCTGGTCCCACATCAATCACCCAATCTGCTTGTGCAACGGCACGCATATCATGCTCAATCATAACCACGGTATTACCCGCATCGACTAATCGCTGCAATTGAACTAACAATCGATCTACATCTGATGGATGCAAACCTGTAGTTGGCTCATCAAGTATATACAGTGTATTTCCACGCTGATTGCGTTGCAGCTCGGTCGCCAATTTAATACGTTGCGCTTCTCCACCAGATAGTTCAGTCGCTGGTTGCCCTAAACGTAAATAACCAAGGCCAATTTCCTTTAATAATTGTAGTGAACGAGCAATCGAGACCTCTCCATCAAAAAAATCACGTGCTTCATTGACGGTCATTCCTAATACTTCAGCAATATTACGTCCATTCCAGCGAATTTTCAGAGTGTCATCATTATATCGAGCACCATGACATGTCGGACAAGGGGCATATACACTTGGCATAAACAATAATTCTACACTGACAAAGCCTTCACCTTCACAAGTTTCACATCGCCCTTTAGCCACATTAAACGAAAAACGTCCAGCATCATAATGAGCTTGGCGAGCTTCAGGAGTCCCAGCAAATAACTTTCTAACATGATCAAATAAACCCGTATAAGTTGCCAGATTAGAACGTGGAGTACGGCCAATTGGTTTTTGATCAACCTGTACCAGACGCTGTATAGCCTCCACATCACCAGCCAGAGAACCCTGTGTAACCTCGGTAACCAACATTCCTTCATTTAAAGGATTATTTTCATTATTGTTTTCAGTTTCAGATTCATTGCCTAAATATGAAAGTACTAACTCGGGTAAAGCTTGAGAAACGAGACTAGATTTACCTGAACCTGAAATACCTGTAACTGCTGTAAGTACACCAAGAGGTATACGAGCATCAATATTATGCAGGTTATGTCGGTAAATATTGTTAAGTTCAAGCCAACCAGAGGGTGTACGTCCATAACTTTGAGTAACTGGGATTTTATTAAATAAATAACTTGCAGTACGTGAAGCTGAAATCTCACTTAAACCCTGAGGTACTCCACTATATAAAATATTACCACCTTGCTCTCCTGCATCTGGTCCAACATCCACTAACCATTGAGCACGACGCATGAGCTCTAAATCATGCTCTACAACAAATACGGAGTTTCCAGCGTCTCTTAATTTATCGAGAGAATCATATAATGACTGACTATCTGAAGGATGTAATCCAGCAGACGGTTCATCCAGTACATAAACTACACCAAATAGCATAGAACTTAATTGTGTTGCTAAACGCAAACGTTGTAACTCTCCCGCTGAAAGAGTCGGTGTGGCTCTATCTAATGTTAGATAACCAAGACCTAACTGGCGTAATTGATTTAAACGCCCCACCACACCATTTGCTAAACGCTGCGCAGCAATTTTCTTTTCATCTGAAAGTGCTGACGTACGTCTTACATCTGGAGATACAGAATGCACTGCTCTACCTGTTGTTGCTCGTTCGGATCTATCAAGTTGGGTTACTTTATTATTAGTCTTTTCTCCAGCATCATGAGCGTCGAAATTGCCAAGAACAATGGGCTCAAGCAGGCAAGTTAACTTATCCAAAGAAAGTTGCATAAACTCACCAATATCTACTCCAGCAAAGGTAATAGATAAGGCTTCTGGTTTAAGGCGTTTACCATGACAGGAAGGGCATATTTTTCCTTCCATAAAACGTGAAACACGTTTTTTCATCAACGTACTTTGGGTATTAGCAAAAGTATGAAGGACATAGCGACGAGCACCAGTGAAAGTGCCCATATAGCTGGGTTCTAGTTTACGTTTAAGTGCAGATTGAGTCTCAGCGGGGCTTAAACCAGCATAGACAGGAACTGTTGGGGTTTCTTCAGTAAATAAAATCCAGTCTCTATCCGATTGCGGTAAATCTTTCCATGGTCGATCGACATCATACCCTAGGGTTACTAGGATATCGCGTAAGTTTTGCCCGTGCCAAGCAGGTGGCCATGATGCGATAGCTCTCTCACGAATACTGAGTGTTGGGTCAGGAACCATTGTCGATTCTGTAACTTCATAAATGTGACCTAAACCATGACAGGTAGGACAAGCACCTTGAGGAGTGTTCGGTGAAAAGTCCTCGGCATATAACATTGGCTGATCGGCAGGATATGCACCAGCACGCGAATAAATCATTCGCACGAGACTTGATAAAGTTGTTACACTTCCAACAGAAGAACGGGTATTACTTGCACCACGTTGTTGTTGCAATGCTACTGCTGGTGGTAGACCATCAATAGCATCAACATCTGGTACTCCGGCCTGATCTATTAAGCGTCTTGCATAAGGTGCAACAGATTCGAAATATCTTCTTTGTGCTTCAGCAAAAATAGTTCCAAAAGCAAGTGATGATTTTCCTGAACCCGATACACCTGAGAAAACAACAAGTGCATTTCTTGGGATAGAAACATCTACATCCTTAAGGTTATGCTCACGTGCACCTCGAACTTCAATACAATTATTAGATAAAGTAATGTTATTGTGTTCACCAAAAGCATGTATTTTCATGTTTCTACGAGCCTGTAAATTATTTTGTGTAAGTCTCATTTTTTATAAATGATCTTTTAATCGATCATCGAACTGAATCGTAAACCAATTCATTGCTAAACGCCAATTTTGAATTGGCATGGTCCATTTTTTAGCAGCATTTGAAGTTGCTAAATAAATGACCTTTTTCACTGAATCATCAGAAGAGAAGATCTTTCTCTTTTTAGTTGAATGGCGGATCACGCTATTCAATGATTCAATTGCATTTGTTGTATAAATCGCATGACGTATTTCAGCAGGATAGCTAAAGATCGTTCGGATATTTTCCCAATTTGCCCGCCAGGATTCTCCAATTTTTGAATACTGGTGATTCCATTGATCGCAGAAGATATCTAGGGGCTTTAAAGCATTTTCCTCTGTACTTGCCTGATAGATCGCCTTCAATCCTGCTGTTACAGCTTTGTAGTCCTTCCAGCTCACAAATCTCAGGCTATTGCGTACAACATGTACGATACACAGCTGGATATCAGTATGAGGGTAGACAGAGGCTATCGCATCAGGAAAGCCTTTTAGTCCTGAGAAGCGCTGCTTCGCAAGGCAGGCTACAAGAATATCTTGCACTCCTCGATTTTTAAGCTCTGTCATGACTGACAGCCAGAATTTGGAACCTTCTGTTTGAGCAAGCCACATGCCAAGAAGTTCTTTTTGGCCATCCAGGTTAATGCCTAATGCTAAATAAACTGATTTATTGATTACTGTTGAATGCTGACGAACCTTAACAACAATGCAATCTAAATAGACAACAGGATAAAGACTATCGAGTGTTCTATTTTGCCATTCTGTCACTTGTTCAATGACAGCATCCGTCACCTTACTAATAAGGGAGGCAGATACATCGGCATCGTACATTTCTTTAAAAAAGCAACAATTTCTCTATTTGTCATTCCTTTCGCATATAGCGAAAGAATTTGATCATCCATGCTAGTAATGCGTGTTTGATGCTTCTTAATAATCTGTGGTTCAAAAGAGCCATCACGATCACGAGGGATATCTAAAGCAAGCTGCCCATCTTGTGTTAGAACTGTTTTGGAGCTAAAACCATTACGTGCATTAGATCCTTTCTTAGGTTGATGCTTTTCATAGCCTAAATGTTCAGAAAGCTCAGTATTCAGAGCGGTTTCGATCATGAACTTTTTAAATATGGCTGTCATTTGGTTTAAATCTTCAGGAGTTTTTAAACCTTTAGCTAATTCAGCTGCCATACTTTTGATTGTAGCTTCATCCATGTGAAGTACCTCTTTTTATTATCCTCAGTAGGATAAATGAAAATTAAGTACTTACACAAAATTTAGAACAGTCCCACAACTCATTTTGTTGAACTATATCTGTACAACAACTCTACCTCGAATTTTTCCATCTAAAATTTCATTTGAAATATTTAAAGCATCTGTTAACTGAATTTCAGTCGTTACTGTTTCTAATTTTGTTTGATCTAATTCTGTAGCCAAACGTTCCCATGCTTCTTTTCTTAATTCGATTGGTGCCATCACGCTATCAATTCCATATAAGGTAATCCCTCTTAGAATAAATGGAGCAACTGTTGCTGGAAAATCCATTCCGCCTGCCAAACCACACGCAGCAACTGCACCACGATATTTTGTACTAGCACATGCATTGGCTAAAGTATGGCTTCCAACAGTATCAATTACGCCAGCCCAAACTTCTTTGTTTAATGGCTTTCCTGGGGAAGATAATTCAATACGATCAATAATTTCACTCGCCCCTAGATAGGTTAAATATTCTGACTCTTGAGGTCGACCAGTCGAAGCTGTAATCTCATAACCAAGATGATTCAAAATAAGGCACTGTTGCAAATAGGCTGACATGATAAGCTAAATATCTTATTTATTTCGAGATACAGCAGATGAATCCCTTCCACGGTCGGCACTTTCAAGGTGAAATCATTCTTTGGGCTGTTCGTTGGTATTGTAAATATGGCATCAGCTATCGTGAACTTCAAGAAATGCTCGCTGAACGAGGCATAAATGTGGATCACAGTACAATTTATCGTTGGGTTCAGCGTTATGCTCCAGAAATGGAAAAACGGTTACGCTGGTATTGGCGTAATCCTACAGATTTACATTCATGGCATATGGATGAGACTTATATCAAAGTGAAGGGGCGATGGACTTACCTGTATCGTGCAGTTGATCAACGGGGTCATACGATTGACTTTTACCTTTCCGCTAGACGGAACAGTAAATCAGCCTATAGTTTTCTAGGAAAGATCTTCAATACGGTGAAAAAATGGCAAATTCCACGGGTCATCAATACAGATAAAGCAGCGACCTATGGCCATGCTTTATCACGATTAAAGCGAGAAGGAAAATGTCCAGTAGATATTGAGCACAGGCAGATTAAGTATAAAAATAATGTCATTGAATGTGATCATGGTAAGTTAAAGCGAATCATCAGGGCCACATTAGGATTCAAATCTATGAAGACTGCTTATGCCACAATTAAAGGTATTGAAGTCATGCGTGCACTACGTAAAGGACAAGCATCGTCATTTTATTATGGTCAGCCTCAGGGTGAAGTGTGTCTAATCAACAGGGTTTTCGGTCTCTAAGCACTTTTTAAAGGGAACATCATCGACTCAAATCACTATTTGCAACAGTGCCAAATTTCAGGCAGCACACTCATACATTTAAGCGTCGGTTTAAGCTGGTAGTTTACTCGCCAAAACATCTACTTTTTCAATAGACGGTGGCTCTGAAAATAGCTCATCGGCCTGAGCCATCAAAGCAGCTGCAACCTTGCCAGATAGATGTGCTTGGCGACCCGCCTCATCAGGAAATGCATCAAATATACCAAATGTTGTAGGTCCAAGACGTAGGCCAAACCACGCAACTGTCGCAGGTTCTTCCATTACAATATGTAAACCGGCTTTAAGGAAAGCTTCCACTTCGTCTTCTTTACCCGGTTTAGCTTCAAGGCGGACATATAAAGCTGTTTTAAGCATGACTAAAACTCCACAATTGACTAGAATTAAAACTGATTCTGACATTGCTAATGTATGCATGTCAGAAAGTTTTGTTGTATAAAAGTTAAAAAAAAATCCCATAGCTGAGCCAAAATCTGTTTTTTTATTCCGACATAATGCTATGAATTTATTCAAGTTAATATCATTAACATTTGAATCAAAAAATTAAGATATGAGATGGTTAAATTCAATCTTAGTTATATAAGGATCAATTGACTCTACCTTAGATTTATAAGCTGACCTCTTCATCTGAAAATTATATTGCTCAAGAAGCATTCAAGAACAACATGTACATCCTCATATCTATCAAAGTTATTTAGCTAGGAGTTTGCTGTGAAACTCTATATGTTTCTCTATAAAGCTCGCAATGAAGTAATAGCTATGGTCATACCCTTCTCTTAGGTTAAGTGTAAGAGGATATTCTTGTTCCAAACACATATCACTAAGAAGCTTAGGCCTTAACTGTTCTTCAAGAAAATCATCAGCTGTTCCCTGATCGACTAAAATAGGTATATGAACTTCAGCGTTTTTGATTAATTCAATCGCATCATAGCTTTTCCATAAAGTTTCGGTTTCACCTAGGTAATGTGTGAAAGCCTTTTTCCCCCAAGGTACTTGGCTAGGTGCAACAATCGGTGCAAAAGCAGAAATACTTTTATACAGCTCAGGATTTTTTAACCCAATTACTAATGCACCATGACCACCCATGCTATGACCCATAATACTTTGGACTTGATTGGTCGGAAAATTTAGGTCAATCAGATTTCTGAGCTCTTCCACAATATAATCATACATTTTGAAATGCTGTGACCAAGGTGCTTGTGTTGCATTCACATAGAATCCTGCACCTTGGCCTAAATCATAATCTGCATGATCTGGTACATCTTCTCCACGTGGGCTGGTATCTGGTGCAACAATAATGACTTTATGTTCAGCCGCATACTTTTGTGCTCCGGCTTTAGTAATAAAGTTCTGTTCGTTGCAAGTCAGTCCTGATAACCAATATAAAACTGGCAACCGCTCATCTTTGTCATGAGGTGGCAGATATATTGAGAATTTCATTGAACAGTTTAATGCTATTGACTGATGGCGATACACTTCTTGCGATCCACCAAAAGAAGCATGTTTCTCAATTATTTCCATAATCAATTACCTATGTTGAGCAAGACTTCATGAGAAATCGAGTAAACAAAGAGTCCGACATTCTCCACAGAGAATAGTGATAAAGATTTAAAATGTAGGCAGGTTGATTGAACCTATACACGATGCCTACACAGATAGATCTGTTTTACAGATGATGTGCCGTTTTGGAGAATTCCATGCATGTCATTCATGATGCACATGCATGGAAAAGTATAAGGTCTGACGGAATTATTCGTAATGAATTACAGTACGAATTGACTTACCTTCATGCATTAGATCAAAGGCTTCATTGATCTGATCCAAGCCCATCGTATGTGTCACAAATGGTTCTAATTGAATTTTACCGTTCATGGCATCTTCAACCATTCCTGGAAGTTGCGTACGACCTTTTACGCCACCAAAGGCAGAACCTAGCCATTTACGACCAGTAACAAGCTGGAATGGACGGGTAGAGATTTCCTGACCTGCGCCAGCTACACCAATAATTACGGATTGTCCCCAGCCACGGTGTGCACTTTCAAGGGCTGCACGCATTACATTCACGTTACCAATACATTCAAATGAATGATCTACACCCCAGCCAGTCATTTCGACAATGACTTGCTGGATTGGTTTGTCGTAGTCTTTAGGGTTCAAGAAGTCCGTTGCACCAAACTCTTTTGCCAGCGCAAATTTATCTGGATTCATGTCAACTACAATAATACGCCCTGCTTTAGCTTGACGTGCGGCTTGTACGACTGCCAGACCAATACCACCTAAACCAAAGACCGCAACACTATCACCTTCTTGTACTTTAGCCGTGTTGTGTACTGCACCGATACCCGTTGTGACACCACAACCCAGTAAGCAGACATGTTCGTGATTGGCTTCAGGATTGATTTTAGCCAATGATACTTCTGCCACTACAGTGTATTCACTGAACGTTGAGCAGCCCATATAGTGATAAATCGGTTGACCATTGTAGGAAAAACGAGTGGTACCATCTGGCATTACACCTCTACCTTGAGTTTCGCGAACGGAAATACACAAGTTCGATTTTCCAGATTTACAGAATACGCACTCGCCACATTCAGCAGTGTAAAGTGGAATTACGTGATCACCTGGTTTGACGCTAGTCACGCCTTCACCAACCTCAACTACAACACCAGCACCTTCATGCCCGAGAATAGCAGGAAAAACACCTTCAGGATCATCGCCAGATAAAGTAAATGCGTCTGTATGACACACACCGGTATGGGAGATCTTGATTAATACTTCACCTTTCTTCGGTGGTGCAACATCAACTTCAACAATTTGAAGAGGTTGACCAGGACCAAACGCAACAGCAGCACGTGACTTCATGGAATAATTCCTTATACAGATCTATTTTAAATATGATTTTAGAATCTTGGCGATTTCAGCCAATTCTTCTTTTCGTTGTTGTTCTGTAGTTTCACCTGATACTAAAGTGTCCTTTAAATGAACCTCCAACATTTCATTCATTAAACCATTAATAGCACCACGCACAGAGCATATTTGTTGCAGAATTGCACCACATTCCACATTGTCTTCTAACGCTTTTTCAATCGCTTGCGTCTGACCTTTGATCTTTCTGACGCGTAGAAGAATCTTTTTTTTGTCTTCAACCTGATTAGGCATCAGACCTCCTTACTTGCTAGCATTAATACTATAGTACCCCATAGTATAAAAAAAGCAATATTTTTTATAAATCGAAAATCAAAAAGACCTTTAGCGAAAATTTTCTATCCCTGTTTTTAGTTTTTTTTTAAATTAACATCGTAGAGCTGATGCTAAAGTCACAAAGAATGGGACTTTCAGCTCCCATTTTTTTATTTTGGCTCATGTTCTTTGTGATGCTGTGACCTTTTAGAATTATGTTTCAAATTTTAGCCACTTTGTAGATATTTTGAACGTTTCAAGCCTTGAAAATACTACCGACAGTTTAGATTAAACTGCCTTTACAGACTGTACTAGAATATTTTTAGTGAGCGGATGATATTTATTATTCATTATTTAGGAATTATTAAATCCTATAAATATCATTTATTGGATTAATTTATTTTGGTACTGTGCATATCATCCCCCAGTTAAGAATAAGGAATAACTATGAATAAGATGATGAATGCTCTTATCCTAGAAAATTTTGGTGATCATGAATTTAAACGGCACTGTTGCAAATAGTGATTTGAGTCGATGATGTTCCCTTTAAAAAGTGCTTAGAGACCGAAAACCCTGTTGATTAGACACACTTCACCCTGAGGCTGACCATAATAAAATGACGATGCTTGTCCTTTACGTAGTGCACGCATGACTTCAATACCTTTAATTGTGGCATAAGCAGTCTTCATAGATTTGAATCCTAATGTGGCCCTGATGATTCGCTTTAACTTACCATGATCACATTCAATGACATTATTTTTATACTTAATCTGCCTGTGCTCAATATCTACTGGACATTTTCCTTCTCGCTTTAATCGTGATAAAGCATGGCCATAGGTCGCTGCTTTATCTGTATTGATGACCCGTGGAATTTGCCATTTTTTCACCGTATTGAAGATCTTTCCTAGAAAACTATAGGCTGATTTACTGTTCCGTCTAGCGGAAAGGTAAAAGTCAATCGTATGACCCCGTTGATCAACTGCACGATACAGGTAAGTCCATCGCCCCTTCACTTTGATATAAGTCTCATCCATATGCCATGAATGTAAATCTGTAGGATTACGCCAATACCAGCGTAACCGTTTTTCCATTTCTGGAGCATAACGCTGAACCCAACGATAAATTGTACTGTGATCCACATTTATGCCTCGTTCAGCGAGCATTTCTTGAAGTTCACGATAGCTGATGCCATATTTACAATACCAACGAACAGCCCAAAGAATGATTTCACCTTGAAAGTGCCGACCGTGGAAGGGATTCATCTGCTGTATCTCGAAATAAATAAGATATTTAGCTTATCATGTCAGCCTATTTGCAACAGTGCCGAATAAACTTATGTTCCACATGCTCGCTGCATTCGCAGAGTTTGAACGCTCTATGATCCGTGAACGCCAAAGAGAAGGAATTAATAAAGCCAAAGCTAAAGGCTTATATAAAGGTAGAAAACGAAAAATAGATTATGCAGAAATACAGAAAGCTATGAAGGTCGAAGGGGCAACTTTTAGAAGTGTTGCTAAACAGTTCGATGTAGGTGTTGCAACTGTACAAAGAGCGTTAAAAGTAGCTACTACAGAATAAGGTACACATAAATTTTCTACCATTTATCTTTAATACATTGTATTTCAATTAGATTAAAGTTTACTATTTGATTTTGTCACAAAATCAAAGTGGTTTTTATGAATGAAATTAGAAAAGGTGGTCATAGGGAAGGTGCAGGAAGAAAGGCAATTTACAATGAACCCACTAAGACTATGCGTGTACCAATATCACGTATTGTAGAGATTAAGAAGTTTTTAGCGAATCATAAAAAGACTACCTTAAATGATGTAGCTACTATTACCTTAATTAATCCTTCAACCTTTAAACGTATTCCTTTAGCTTCAGAAAAAGTAGCTGCTGGTTTCCCCTCTCCCGCACAAGATTACATTGATAAAACTTTAGATATGAATGAACACCTTGTGAAAAATGAAGCTGCAACATTTGTTGTCAAAGTAGCTTCTCTTTCCATGCGTGACGCAGGCATTGAAATTGATGACGAGCTTTTAGTGGATCGTAGTCTTGAAGCTAAACACGAAGATATTGTTATTGCCTTAATTGACAATGAGTTCACTGTTAAGCGGTTAATGATTGAAGGTCATAAGTGTTGGCTTAAAGCTGAAAATCCAGATTATGACGATATTCACCTTAATGATTGCCAAGAATTATTAATATGGGGTGTAGTGACCTTTGTCATTAAGCCATTTAGGAAACATAAATAATCTAATCCTATTGGTCTAATCTACATGGAAAATCAAAATAAGATTTTTGCTTTGGTAGACATTAATAACTGTTATGTAAGCTGTGAACGTGTCTTTAATCCAAGCCTGAATAATAAGCCAGTAATCGTATTATCTAATAATGACGGTTGTGCTGTGGCTCGTTCACAAGAAGCTAAAGACTTAGGAATAAAGATGGGTGTACCTCTTTTTCAACTCAAGGAGCTTGTAGAGCAGCACAATATTACAGTCCTTTCGAGTAATTATGCTCTATATGCGGAAATGTCCCGCAGATTTATAAAAGTCCTAGCTGAATTTGTTACACCTCAAGAACAAGAAATTTATTCGATTGATGAATGCTTTTTAGATCTAACTGCTTATGCTTCAAATTATGATCTAACTGCTTATGCTCATTTAATTCTGGATCGGCTCTCACGTTGGCTAGGTTTGCCGGCCTGTATCGGAATTGGACGGACTAAAACAGAAGCAAAAATGGCTAATCATATCGCTAAAAAGAATAGTTATTTAAAAGGTGTATGTAACCTTGTTTCAATGGACTATTGTTCGATTGAGGGCTTATATCAATCTATAGAAGTTAGTGAAGTATGGGGGATTGGTAGAAAGCATACTAAAAAGCTGAATAGCCTAAGCATTAATACAGTTCTAGATTTTGTTTGTGCTTCACCCTTAATGATTAGAGATCAATTCTCTGTAGTCATGCACAGAACTCTATTAGAATTACAGGGAATTTCTTGCATTGAAATTGAGCAAAGTCCTAAAGCAAAAAAACAAATAATAGCAAGCCGTTCCTTTGGCCAGAAAGTTTATAGCTGTGAGGATCTTAAAGAAGCGATTACGCTTTATGTTCAGGATGCCGTAAGCCGTTTAAGAAGTGAAAATTTACTATGTGGCTGTATTATTAGTTTTGTTCAATCTAATCCATTTGATACTTCTGAGCCTTTTTATAATAAATCTTTGTCTTACGCTTTACCCGTTCCATCAGACAATAGTTTATTACTTTCTAAAATTGCTACCTCAATGGTTGATCAGCTATACCAGAAGAATATTGGATTTAAAAAATGTGGAGTTATCCTCACTTGTCTTGAACCTAAAGTCACTCATATTTATGACTTATTCACGGACATGAACAAGATAGAATCAAGTAATAAACTTATGGATTCACTCGATGATATACAGAATAAATTTGGTAAGAGAAAAATAGGATTAGGTGCCAGTATGCTACCTGATAGAAATTGGAATATGTCACGTAATAAGCTGTCTCCTAATTACTTTAAATGGGATCAACTTATGAGTGTTAAATAATTAGTCATGACTAAGATAATTTTTTTGCATGTGACTTGCCACCTGGCTAAAAGGAATAACAGGAATTGAAATTAAAATATGCAGCGTTTATAGCTCTTTTAATAGTAGTGTCTGTTATGGCCTTTAAACAGGTTTATAACCCTTACTTTGATCAAGATAAAGAAGTAAAGACGTTTAGCTTTAATGGAAAAAAATTAACGGCTCTGTACCTATATAGGGAGCATGATCAAGAAATAGGTTTTAAAGAAAATCCTTCATTAAAGCCTTTAGTCTTTACGTGGAAAAAGCCGATTTATACCTGTTTTAATATGGTCAATGTACCTTATGACTTAGAGATATTTTTCTTTAATACAGATAAAAAAATTATTGGATCGGCTGTAATGGAAAAATTTTCCCAAAAGCAGTACTGCCCCAAAGAAAAGATTCAATTTGCATTAGAAAGAATAAAAACTTAGATTTTTCAATCTAGTCTTTAGTATCTTTAAAATTGTTTGAATAGTAACTATATGGATAAAGAGTATAAAATATGTCTTTAATGTCGATACTGAAATCTTCAGATCCTAAGTGCAAGGAAGTAAAAGAAATTATAAAAAGTGTCGCACCCCAAAAAAAAGATTTCAAAACTTACAGTGGTATTCCTCCTTTTACTAATTATGAAGTTATGAGTGAACATAAATTAACGAGTAGTTATGATTCAGGCTTGGTTGGTACAGCATTTGACTACTTATCTAAAATAATTTGTGCGTACTACACGAATACTGAATTGAGTGCTAAGGAATTTGAGCAACCTAAAATTATCAGCTTTCTAGAGGAAACTAAAAATAAAAGCATTTTGGTATTGTATAAAAAAATTCAAAATCACATAGATTTTCTACTAGCTAATAAATCAAACGATTTAGAACTAAATGAAGAATTTATTGGTGGAATTATTCTTTTGGCTAAATTAGAAAATCTATGGCGATCTGGATTTCTACCAGTAGCAACAAAGAAAGACATACTAAAACCAACGGAGAACGTGGTTTACGAAGATATATCTTCCCTAGTCAAAAATTTTGATAATGTATTCATTAAGAATGGTCTTATTAAGCCTGATAGTCTGATCACATACAATCCCAGATATTCTGCAAATATCCGTGTTGCACTAGGGGGGATAGATGCAGATATTTGTATTGATGAAACACTATATGACTATAAAAGTACAAAAAATCATGGATTTATGATTAAAGACAGTATGCAGATCACATCGTATTACTTATTCTATTTAATGGATCGAATTATGTCGTCAACAGTGCAGATGCAACGACACAGAATAGAACGAATTGCATTATATAAAGCGAGATTTGGCCAAATTGAATATTTTGATGTTAAGCATATACCTGAAAAAGATTTAAAATATGCAATTTTTGAGCTTAATAGGATGTTTAAATTAGGTATGCCCGCTCAGAAAATTAAGGATTTTTAAAGGGCACTAAAGCACAGTATTGCGCCTTATCCTTCCCTTATATTATTAACGGTCTTGCTCTTTCCCCTTGTTCTTTCCGTGTTGAAGATCTAGCTTATTAGGTTGAATCTGTGGCTGTGGCGTTGGTTTTTTCACTTCTACCTGTTTCCGTAAATAGTCCACTAGATCAACTGCTAGTTTTCTATCTTGCGGATCTGGTGACTGTGATAGAGCTTTAGTAATTTCCTTGTAATGCGTCAATGCTTCTTTTTCTTGCTGTTTAGCTTTCTGGACACGTTCTGGACTTGCCTTATTTTTACCATATCGCTTAAACGATTTGCCCTGCTCTTTCATTTGTTTAACTGACTGCTTATCACTTCTATTTTTTTGAAGCCTAGCTATACGTTTTGTCGCATTCGCTTCAATCCCTCTGGATCTTAATTTTTCAGCAAAACTTTCTCGCCATTCCTGAAGATCAGCCTTCCTGATATTTAACCGATCACCTTTTTCAGAAACAGCTTTAACAACAACATGCACATGCGGGTTTTCACTTGGATCTTTTGAAGGGTCATTGGTAAAGGTATGCTGCACCATCATATATTTATGGTCTTTAAAATGTTCCTCTGCAAATTCTTTTGCAGCATCATAAACGCCTTTTTCATCCGTACCTTTCGGCATAGATAACACAATATTAAAAGCCTGCTTATATTTAGATTCTTCATCAGAAATAGGTGTACCTGACATTTGCCAATCTTCAGCAGTATCTTCTATATCATCCTTACCATTAACTTTATTTCCGTCCTGATCAATTCCCTCTAATTGCCCATTCCGTGTGATATATCCCATGTGGGCTTTCACCTTCCCCATAGAATTACCTCCACCAGTAACCTTGACCATTACTTCAGGGGTCTTTTTACTGATTCTATTTAAAGTTGCCTTAACGCTATTTGGAGATGATTTAGGGGCTGATTTAGCTGAATGGCCAGATCCATTTTTAGGCTTAGACAGATCATTTAAAAAAGTATCTAAACTTTGGGTCTGATTAACACGCTTAACTTTAGATCCGTTAAGTAGCTGCTCACCATGAGCAAGCAAAGTGCTTTGCACTTCTCTGGTAGTCTTACTGCTTCCGTTAGCCATTATTCCCACCTCTTTTTATTGCGCTCTAATAGAGTGAAAACATGCCTAACTTGAGCTTTTACTAGCTGATGTACTCGCTCGACAAATTCTCTATCGTAAGATTCATAAATACCCTGATTCATATTCTTAGCCATTTGGTTTAGGTTTCTACCAATCGCCAAAAGCTGACTATTTGATTCGCCAAGTTTAAGAGCTTCTTCCTGGCTAAAGAATATTGAATCTTTTGTGACATTAGCTGTTAAAACCGAAATGATATATTGATTCGGTTTCATACCGACCTGTGCTGCTTTTTCATTAATGGCTTTCATCAAACTTGGTTTAAGCCGTAATTCTTTGCGTGATGTTTTTTCAAATACATCTATAACGTCTTGCGTTTTTTCTATTTCAGATAACTTTTCCTTGATCATTTTTTTGAGCAGGTTGTCTGGATCTACTTCTTCAAACTTAGCTAACTGATAGATTTTTTCGGCTAAGTCCTTTTCAAGATTCAAGGAAAAATCTTGTCCTGAATATTCTGGATCATTCTCTTTTTGATAAGAAAGTTCTAACGCTTTTTGGAAAGGTGCGCCTTTCTTAATTCCCTGTTTTTCACACTTTGCCTCCCACCAATCAAGCACTGCCCGATCAACTCTGAAAAAGATTTTATTGTCTTTAGTCATGATTAATTCCATAAGCAAAGTGATATTTTGCTTATCCCATTTTATCAACTGGGTGACAAAATGGCAATTTTAACGGCTGCTGCCTATCCTGCCCTAGATTATATACCTTCTTTTTTCCCTCTTTTCTCCTTAGTCATGACTAAGGGTAATCAAGCTAGGTGGTCGGGATAACCCGCCCAAAAAAAAACCTTGCATAAGCAAGGTCTTTTTCCATTGATAGGTTTAGGCTTCTTGTAAATACTCGATTTCAAGGCTGCTGCAATCTACAGATACCTCTGTTCCATCTTCGTATTTGATCCATGCAAAACCCAAAGAAGTAGGCTTTTTATTTAGCATCAGGTTCGCTTGTCGGCCGTCATGAATAACAACTAAAAGCGGTTTTTTGATTTTGTCTGGATCTTCTTCTTTAGCTTCTGGCTGCTCTTTCTGATTCGATTGATCCATCAGTTTTTTAACTTCTGGTTCTTCTGGTTCTTCAGTCGCTTCAGCTTGATCATCCCCCTCAAAATTGAAAGATTCATTATCATCAATAATGGCGGTTTGCTCTTGGCTTTCTTGCGCCTGTGGTTCTTGATCTACTTCAGTCGCTTCAGCTTGCTTAGGTTCTTTTAACTTTTTAGATAAAGCCTGAACTCTAGATCTGATAATGTCCTGACCATTCTCTAAAGATTCATCCACCCAAGCGTTTACTTCTTCAGGGAAGGATTCCCAAAGTTTGCGTAAGTCATACAAAGTCTTTGGAGATTTAAAACCTGCATCATAAGCCTTAGATAAGCATTCTGGCATATCTACTAAAGCTAAGTGAGTAGAAATGAAAACAGGATCTTCATTTAACTTTTTAGCGATTACGTTTTTCTTCTCACCTTGCTTAATTTTCTTTTGGATGAAAAGTGCAAGCTCAATAGGTGAATGGTTAAGGCGTTCTTTATTCTCCATGACTTGATCATAATCATCATGATCATTATCAACAAAAGCAGGGATAGTTTCCTTGCCAGCCATCACTGAAGCTCTAAAACGTCTAGCTCCATAATTGATGATCCACTTGCCTTGTTCTGTTGGGTGGGGTTTAACACTAATTGGTGTTTTAACTCCACGAGCCTTGATTGATTCGACCATTTTTTGCATCTGATCTTCTGGAAACTCAACACGCGGCTGATCTGGATCTTCAAGAATATCTGTAAGTGGAATCTGTTTAGGTGTTCCGTCTGCTACTGGTGCAGAATTACCTAGATCAATACCTTCCAAAGCTGATAAATCTAACATTCCTTAAATCTCCATAAACTTGTTAATGCTTTCAAAAACTGTTTTTAATTCAGCCCATGCGGTAAAACCGCTAGTTTTACCCAATTTATTTGTAGGTATGCCTTGCGCTTGCGCTTCAGCGATTGCAGTCGTTTTTTTAACGAAGGCATAGCTACCGTCTGAGTTTTTGATCAGGTACTTTGAAAAATGCTGAACAATAGCTTTTAGGTTGTCTTTCTGAAATGGAGTTGGTTCAACAATATTCGGAAGGATGCCGATTAATTTTAAATTTGGGTTTAGCTTTTGATTAATCGCTTGGATCTGCTTGAGTAATCCACCGATGCCGTCAATAGCTTCCTGATTCAATTGAATTGGACTTAAAACATAGTCACTAACAATTAATGAAGCTACTTGGCGAATGTCGGGATTTGGATTGGTATCAATCAGGCAAACATCAAATAAAGAATCAACTGATTTTAAAAACTTCTGGTAATTGGTGGCAAAGTTGTTATGCAAAGTGCCATTTTTTTCAATAGCTGTTAATTCTGGTGTTGCTTGTACCAAAGTAAAGGCTTCAGGATTTGAAATAGTTTGATCTTCTTTGGTCAGCATGTCGAATGCAGATACATTAGCTACAGTCACAGCCCCGCCAGTAATCAATGCTTTTGTAGTGTTCTTCTGGTGGTCTAGATCAATGACTAATACACGCAAGCCCAAAGAATTTAAATAGTGTGCATACTGGCAAATGATTGCAGATTTACCCACACCGCCCTTTTGATTTGAAGCAACAACTTTTTTCATATTTCACCTAGTTTAATGGCTTATTAAGGGTCGCCCTATTGCGTCCTTATGCTGTATATTCTAATGTCCACCTGTGGACATTGCAAGCATTTTCTTAGTCATGACTAAGTTTTTTATCATAAAAAAATCCTCCCATAAAGGGAGGACGTAAATTAAAAATCTTCAGGATAACCGATTGTTATGACTGGCTCTCCTTGATCTCCACCATGAACGTGCAATTCTAAAATATGATTTCTCTTGCGACCTGCGCCTGTGATAATCACAGTAAAACGTACCGCACTAGGGCTTAGGTGTGTCTTATATACTCGGCTCATCCATAAAATGTCATGAATAACGCCCTCTAAGTCATTAAGCCATTTTTCATTTTTTACCGCCTTATCAACTACCGCCCAAAGCGCAGAAGTGAAACAGATAGGATGCTTATAATGTTCTTTTGCCAGTCCATCTAATTTAGGACTAAGAGAATTGATTGCAACTAAAAAACCATCTTCAATGGCTTGCTGACGTGTGTAAACTGAAATGTATTGTTCCATGATTTTTAACCTGTTTTATTTCAGGTCGCCCGATGCGTCCTGATAAAGTCATTATATCAGTCCACCTGTGGACATTCAAGCAAAAGCTTAGTCATGACTAATTTTTTTTATAGGGAAAATTGAGTAGAAAAATATCCGTTTTAATACCTGGCTAAACCGCTTTTCAGATGCTCTTATTTGCGATTCTTAGGCTGCTGACAGCCTTTTTTATATATGAAGCTAGGTTATCCTGGCACCGACCTGAACAGGCCAAAATGAGCGTATATAAAGCAGAACAGATAGACAATTTTTTATGTTTTTTAGGCAAGCTAAAAACCAAAAAAATCGCCACCAAAAAAAACCTCCCATTGTGGGAGGTCTAGCTTAAACGGCTAAGTTATAAGTAATTCTGTAATCTTCAAAATAACCGTTTTCATTATCTCCCCTTCTGATTCTTTCAATATGAGTAACATTGTGGGCTACTCGGCAACTAATCATGATTTTTTCAATTTCTTGAAATAGTGTTTTTTCATCAAAGATTGGAAACCAAATATTATTGTTAGATCCAGTTAAAACCTCATGACCGCAAAAATGAACCAGTTTACCTGTAGGATAGTTTGTAAAGATTGCAACTATTGAAGCTCGCATAATTAATTCCTGTTTTATTTCAGATCGCCCGATGCGTCCTGATAAAAATCATTATATCAGTCCACCTGTGGACATTCAAGCAAAAACTTAGTCATGACTAAGAGAATTGATAAAAAAAGCCCCCTTTCGGGGACTTATTCATTAAGCGGTTAAAAGTTGTCTTTCTTCTGCCATTCTGGTTTTTTTAACTTTCTGGCTGCCGTGTAACTCTCGCATTTGATCTAAAGTCATTCGACCTCGACCATTTGATTTTTTACCAATGAAAACCCATTTACATTGCACTCGATTCCATACAAAACCCGCTTCTTTTAATTTGTCTTTGTGCTGCTTAGTATCACCAGAAACCCAAACCCAAACACCAATAATTTCAATATCTAAACCATCCAGATTGATAATTGCATCAATAGCCTGTTTTACTTTTTTCTCAACTTCAGAGTGTTCTGAACGGCTTGACCAGAAACCACGCCCATTTTCGGAACTATCTTGATACTGATCTTTTGAAGCTTCATTAATAATGCGATTTAAAAGCTGTTCATATTCGCTGTTAATCTCCTGCATAACTTCGGTTTTACCGCCACGATCAGGATGATTTTTAAAAGCTAGTTTTTTGTACTGAAGTTTTAACTCGTCTAATGATGTAACTGATGAAAAATGTTTCATGTTTAAATACCTGTTTTATTTCAGGTCGCCCGATGCGTCCTGATAAAATCATTATATCAGTCCACCTGTGGACATTCAAGCAAAAACTTAGTCATGACTAATTTTTTTAAATGATATAAATTCATAAAAAATAGCTATTTAAGTATTTTGTCTGGTCTGCTTTTCTAATGCTTATATCTGCGTTTCTTAGGCTGCTGATAGCCTTTTTTTACCCTACGTCTAGTTACCCCACATTAAACACACAAACACCCTAAAACGAGCTTAAAACACATAAGATGAACAACCTTTTTTCCCTTAGTCATGACTAAGAATGTATAAAAAAATCCCCTTTCGGGGATCTCTTTTAAATTGGACAAGAATTAAAAATTTTATGGAATGGATCATTCCTATAAGCTGTTACTCTATACGCTTTAAGGCGTTTTTTAGTGTATGGCTCAAAGGTCACTAAAAAGTGTGAGAATAGCCCACCTCCCAACTGTTCGGGCAGCATGAACATTTCAAAGTTAAAACCTCCATACGTGCGGGCAGGGGGAAGGATATTAAACTTTTCATCATATTCAGTTAGTGAAATTTCAATCGGTTCTAAATAGTTATTCTCTTTCTGAAAGAAATCTTTTTCAGTCATAACTGAAGCAGCAGCAAAGCTTTCTCCATAACTGTTTTGTAATTCTAGTATTAATTGACCTACATTCTTTTTAGTAAGACAGCAAACATATTGATCATTAAGATTGTCTAAGTAACCAAAAAAATGGACTGATTCAACTTCAGATTTCTTTAATGTATAGACTAAAACTAAATCCTGATTCATAACTAAATACCTGTTTTATTTCAGGTCGCCCGATGCGTCCTGATAAAAATCATTATAACAGTCCACCTGTGGACATTCAAGAAATAACTTAGTCATGACTAAGAAATAAAATAATGTTTAGTTAAGATCCCTAGAGGGTATATCAGAGCAAAGTGTCTACTTTGCGAACTGGTGCAATCAGTTAAATTTTCCTTTCCCTGATTACCGTTGCAAGGGGCAAGCGAAGCCGACAAAATCTGTGATTTTGTCGAGCTGACCGCAGCACCGCAACTGCTCCCATTTGATCTAAAACGGGATACCTAAAGCCAGCCCGCATGGGTGGCGACCAGATAGCATAGAAAACTAAAAAATGTAGGAGGTAAGTAAGGCAAAAACTAAATATTTAAAAACTAAACAGCTAGATTTATTGGCAAAATATTACAGGTTTGGCCAAATCCTGGGAAACATTAAGTTATTGTTTTTATTATATGGTTGTAAATTGAAATTCTAAAAAAATGGCAAAATATTCCACTTAGGCTAAACGTAAACTTTTAGTCATGACTAAGGTATCAATTAGCTAATTATTAAATTTTAATATTTGGATGCGAATAGAAAAGATACTTTTTATATAGATTAATAAGAATTTTTGAAGGTTTTAAACTGAACCACCATATTGTCTTAAATTAGCGAAGTCTGTTTAAGACAATATGGGGGGTATGCTTTTTAGATATTAATCCTGATCGTCCGTGTCCTGATCGTTCTTCTTATCATTATTGCTATTGGTGATAATCCCTCGTTTTGCCTGTAACCAGAAGTAATAATCCATATCTATCGGCTTATGAGCATTAAGCTTATCTAACTTTTCAGTTAATAGAGTTCTCATGATTACCTTAGAAGTATCCTCGTCTAGATTACCTAAGAAATATCCGTAATCATTTAAAAATTCTTTGCAATTTACTAAGGTGCTGATTTGTTTTGGAGATACCTTTACTGGTGGTTTGAAATGCTTAATACGATCAGGTGCTTTAAAGTGTGATCCATCATCACTAAATGGAATTGCAGCAGCCAGATAGCCCTTTTTCATTTTATCTATAAATTTGATGTGTCCTTGCTCTTTATATTCAGTTTTCAAGCTAAAAATAAACTTAATAGCAACTACTTCCTTTCCGTTTTTTACGTTCTCAAAACTGACATTAATATTGCTAAGTTCGTTAATTTCATCCTGAGCAACATTCAAAACACGGTTTTTAAAATTGGCCAACTCTTTATATTTATCCTCACATTCAAGCATCCATCTTAATTCTTCCAGATCAATAGTGACCTCTGATGTACGCCACATATAGCTCATTAAGATCCGATACAAACGAAGGGAATAGCTCGAATTAAATAAGATAATATGCTTCAGTTCATGGCTACTAAATGACTTAGTTTTTTCATCTACTTTCTTAACTAGATCATAGAAATACTCAAAAAATTCTTTTGCGAATCTAACCTTAATACATTTAGTTGCTTTGTCATAATGGCAATAAGTCATCATCGGAACTTTAGCAGGTTCGTCAGATTCCCCATCTTTAACCAACATAGTTGGGTTATCAAATTTTGTATAAATACGTTTTAAAGCAGTTTCAGCATTTCGCTGAATTTCACGCTTATCTGTTGCAGTAAGCACTTCCTTTCTAGCCATTGGGGAGGTCAATTCTCCAAAGTTTTCGCTGCTCACATAAATGAAGTCGTCATGAGTAATTAAGGTCTTATTTTTAAGCTCATTCTTTCTCACGATGATCATTGCACAGTACATAAGCTTCTCAAGATTGAGATCAATGCTATATCTGGCAGTAGGAAAATCATTGCGGGTCACAACTAAATCGGTCAATTTTGCCCTTGTATTAGATTGTGTATAGTCCTCTAAGCCTTGTGAGCCAATAATTTTCTGCATTTTTTTGTAAATCCGTTATTCCTTTTGAAATCATTATAACTATACAAGTATATTTATCAAGTATAGTTATTAATTAAGTTTATAAGATATTGTTTTTAAAATATATATTTATTAAAAATCAGTAAAATTACTTTATAACCCTGTAGTAGTATAAATAAAATAAATGTTTTTCCTGTTTAAGTATTTTCTTTTATTTCAATTAGTTATGCTGCGACAAAACGTATGGCTATTTTTAACACAAAAACCAGTTAAAAAATATTCAATTTTGAATATTTATAACTATTATATAAATATCAATAACTTATGATGCGACAAAACGTATAGTTATGATTTTAAGCCTATACAAATATCTTTTTTAGCACCAAAAAATAAAAATCGTTCTTCAATATAATTATTTATATAAAACAAGAACTTATCAGATTGTTAAGAATCTAGTTAATTCCTGAAAAATATATATAATCGTATCCAGTACGCATAATCGCAGGTTTGCGACAAAACGTATAGTTATGCGGGGAAGTTGCGACAAAACGTATAGTTTTGAGATTGCAGCATGGATTAAGGCTAAAAAATACGCAAAAATATAATAAGTTAGAGCTAAACACCTAATTAATTAATGATTTTTAAGAATAATTTAGCCATTTTTTGTATGCTGTTGATAAGTCTGTGGATTATTTGCGACAAAACGTATAGGTATGTGACAAAACGTATAGTTGTAGCGACAAAACGTATAGTTATAGCGACAAAACGTATAGTTATAGCGACAAAACGTATAGTTATAGCGACAAAACGTATAGTTATAGGCTTGTAAACTTATGTTTTACAAAAAGAAATTAAGGCTCTTAAACTGTTCTAAACACTCCTAAACTCTATTTAAACTCTTTTTAAACCCGATTCTAGTTTTTTTTAAAAAGTTTTTAGAAATGTTTAGAAGATTATTAAAGTGATATTTACATGACAAAAAGGGAAGGGATCTAAAAAAAATATGAGCTTTGATATATACAAACTTTTTACAAAAGTTTTAAATTATTCATTAAAGTTTTAAACTTTTTGATATATATTAAAAGCGTTTAAAAATAATTGATGTTTTTGTGTCTTTTACACACAGTTACACTTCAGTTACATTTTTAAATTAATTATATTTTGTAAGAATCCGCACTTCACTTTTAAAAAACTAGGGATCTTGCAGAAATGGCTTTAACGATGAATGACTTGAAAACAGTAGATGACTTCAACGCCAATAACTATGGTGTTGAAATTGGTATGAACGAGCAGTTCCAATATTTTGTGACTGTTAAAGTAAATGATGTTGATCACATCATTCATACCGCATCAGGAAAAATTCGATTCACACGGAATTTACCCTTCTTGATTCAAGAGATTTGTTCAATGTGCAGCAATGCCAAAACAATATCTCTAAACTTTGAAGGCAAGTTATTCGTAATGGAAAACTCATCTAAATAGAGTGACTACTTGTGTATAAAAAATTTATTTTAGGTTTAACTTTAGCTAGTGCATCTGCCTTAGTTGCAGCTAAAGATGAAAATTATGGCTGTCGTGCTTTTATGTGCTTTGCTGGCGGTCTTAATGTTTCTGAATGTCAGTCTACAATTAGGGACGTAAAAAAAGATCTGGCTAAAGGTAAAGGCTTTCCTCACTGTTCATTCGTCAGCAGTAATCAAGACGGATCTGTTGGAGGTGGAGAAGGACAACCTAAAATTTCATCTTATACACATAATAAAAGAGTTTATCTATATGTAGATGACAAGTTAGTCACTACAGTTAAAAAGTCCTAAGTTTTTGCAAGAAAAAAGCCTGATTTAATCAGGCTTTTTTTTCTTGTAATTGTTTATAGAAAATTCTTAAAACTTCTTTGACTGCTACACTTTTTCCGTGTTTTTCCCCGCCATAAATATCTTTTAAATATTCTAAGGCTTCCAGTGCCTCAACATCTTCAGGAACATCCATATTGAAATAAACTGAAAGTGGAGTTTTGGTAGTAGGCTTTTTTCTATATCTTTTTCTGCGATCTAATACCTTTCCTTCTGTTTCTGTTTCTGTTCCTAGTTCTTCAGTCATAACTTATCCCATTTAATAAATGTCCACAGGTGGATATTAAGTCCTTTTCAAATAATTTACTACTTATATCGGGTCGCCATTTATGAGAAGTAGCATTGCAATAGTATGTTTTAACGTGGGGTTATAACCCTTTTAATAACCTCATATTATGTACTATGTACTATTTAAATCCCGCTACTAGATCAAATGGGAGCAGTTTATTTTCTGCGGTCGCCATTTAAAAAGCACAGCTTTTTAAAGCTCACTTGAAAATCAACGGTAATCAGGGAAGGGAAAATTTAACTGATTGCGTCAGTTCGCAAAGTAGACACTTTGCTCTGATATATGTGCTATGGATCTGGATTAGATAGGTAATATAGATGCCTGGATAAACGCTGCAGCTTGCAGCTTTTATCCAAGCATCGAGGTTTTTAGTCATGACTAAAGCAGAATTTAGCTAAAATATTTAAAATTTCTTTTAATTATTTAAAAAAACTTTACCAAGATTACCTAAATTGATGATAATGCACCTTTGTTATGGGTGCTTTAAAAGGTTTTATGGATGACTGATTTTATAAATATTGATCCTGATTTTTCTATTTCAGAGGTGGTGCTAGAGGAATCTAATAAACAAGGATTTATTAAAGAGTTAATTATTAATGAATTTGAGGGTGGATTTTTTATCACAGCAAAACTGGCATGGTCAGGCCAAAAGGTTTGGACTTTAACAACAAGACGAGAAAAAGATAAAGCTAGGATCTTTAAGGATCTGACTAGGCTTAATGATTTCTTGAAAGAAAAAATTTATACAGAAGAAGTAAAAATAATAAGAATCAAGTAAAAAAATACAAAAGCCCTTTCCAATATGGTATATTTTGGATTGTATTCTTTAAAGCTCTAAGACGGGATTTAAGAAAATGGCTATAAGTTTAAATAAATATGGAAATTTTTTAAAATTTTTTCTAGTTATTTCATGTGTTTATCTTGTGTGCTTCATGCCACAAGATGCACCGCTTTTAGAAATCCTTGTAGATTTCACTAAATTTCAAGTAGTTGCTTTCTTATATTCATCTTTTCTTTGTGGGCTTTCGAGTTTCCTAAATTTCACAATTTGGAAATAACCCATGAATCTTGTAATCGTTGAATCTCCTAACAAATGTTCAAAAATTGGAAGTTTTTTAGGATCTGATTTTAAAGTTGTGGCCAGTGTTGGCCATGTTCGGGATCTACCAAGAAAAGGCTTAGGTATTGATATAGCCAATGATTTTGCAATGGAATATTCATTTATTCCTGATGCCAAAGTTAATGACAGAACTTTTGACGGTGGCGAAAAACGTATTGAAAAAATAAAAGCCTTTTTGAATAAAGCAGACAAGATTTATTTAGCTACCGATCCAGACAGGGAAGGTGAAGCTATTTCATGGCATTTAAAAGAATGTTTAGGTCTGGAAGATGGTCAATTTGAACGAATAGAATTTAATGAAATTTCAGAAAAAGCTATTAAAGAAGCCATTAATAATGGGCGTGGTTTAGATTATCAGCTTGTATATGCTCAAGAAGCACGTAGGGCTTTAGATCGTCTGGTGGGCTATCTAGTTTCCCCTATTGCATCTAATCTTATGGGTCAGCCTTCATCTGCGGGGCGGGTACAATCTCCTGCTGTTTTAATCGTTGTCCTTAGAGAAATCGAAATCCAGAAATTCAAAGTTACTAACCACTTTGGCGTTAATTTGAGTTTTGATAAAGAGCCTAAAAAATGGATCTCGCAATGGGTTACAACGGAATTTGTAACTGAGGATCAGCCTTATGTTTTAGATCGTTCCTTAGCTGAAGAAGTTGCAAAAACTAAGAAAGTTAAAGTTTTAAACTGCAATGAAAAAACAGAGTATTCAAATGCTCCTTCTCCTTTCTCTACAGCCCTACTTTTACAAGCTGCTAGTGTAGCGTTAGGCTTTAGCCCTCAACAAACAACCAAAGCAGCACAGGCATTATTTGAACAAGGGGCAATTACTTACATTCGGACTGACGGCCTAAACATAGCTGATGAAAGTGTAGAAGAAATCTTTGCTTATGCTAATGAACATCAATTTTCTTTACCTGAAAAGCCTAATAAGTTTAAGGAAAAAGATGGGGCGCAAAACGCCCATGAAGCAATCCGACCTGTTCACATAACTGATAAAGATCTAGGAAAGTCACCAGAACAAAAAGCTTTATATCAATTGATTTGGGAACGTACTATTTCAAGTCAATTGGCCAAAGCTGAATATAAAGCCGTTACTTTGGAATTACTGTCTGAAGATGGAAAATATAAGTTCCATGCTAAAAGCCGTGAGCTAATAAAAAAAGGGTGGATGGTTTTTGGTAAAGACTGCCTGAATGAAGATGAAAACGAGCCTTCAGGCGTGGTGCCGGTCTTAGAAGTTGGTTCTGTTGTTGATGTTGAAAGCGGTGAAGTTATTGCAAAACAAACTAAGCCACCAAAACGCTATACAGAAGCTTCACTAATTAAAAAATTGGAAAGCTGCGGGATTGGTCGCCCTTCTACTTATTCATCAATTATGGCCAATATTCTGAATAAGGGCTTTCTGGAGGTAGAAAAGAAAGTCTTAAAACCAACTAAATTAGGGAATGATCTAATTGGTAGTCTGTTAAAAGCTAAGTTTAGCTTTCTGGATCTGCACTATTCAAAAGAGATGGAGTTGCAGCTAGATAAAATTGCATCTGGTGAAACTTCATATAATTCGGTTGTTTCTGCCTTATACACTCAACTTGCTCAAGAGCTAAGTACAGCTTCAAAACTGACAGCTATAAACGCAATACCTTGTCCAAAGTGTAAAAGCCAGTTAAAAAAATTTAAGAATACTAAAACCAATCAATTTTTTTGGATTTGTAGTAATGAGGACTGTAAGCACTCGATGAATGACGACAAGGGTAAACCAGTCGAAAAAGTTATTCATTCATGCCCTAAATGTAAAACAGGTCGCTTAAATAAATTCCAAAATTCGCAAACTAAAGAATTTTTTTGGATCTGCAATGATCAGGAATGTAAGCACTCGATGGATGACAAGAAAGGTCTGCCAGTAGAGAAAATCAAATATCCTTGCCCTAAATGCTCAACGCCATTATTCAGATCCAAAAAAGAAGGTAAAGATCCGATCTGGTTCTGTCCTAATCGGGAAACAGATTGCAAAGTCTTTTTGCCTGAAGTTAATAAAAAGCCACTTCTTGAAGTCTATTCATGTCCTCAATGTGCCAGTGATTTAAGACGGATCAATGGGGCAAATGGCTATTTTTGGGGGTGTACCAACTATAAAAATGGGTGCTCCGCTACTTATCCAGATCAAAAAGGTAAGCCAAAATTTGAGGTGAAAAAGTAATGATTGATTTCGTAGTTTTGGCACAACAATGTGCGCCACAAGTTGATGTAAATATTGCGTCTGCAATTGTTAAATCTGAATCCTCATTTAATCCTTTGGCGATAGGGGTTAATCGTGCCGCAGGTCTTAAAAAACAGCCGACTAGCTATGAAGAAGCTGTATCTGTGGCCAAAAGATTAATTAGCCAGGGACGAAATATTGATGTTGGTTTTGCTCAAATTAATAGTGCTAATTTCAAAAGATTAAATCTTAGTGTCGAGCAAGTTTTTGATCCCTGCACTAATCTAAGCGCAATGCAATTTATCTTTAATGACTGCCGAAATAGGGCAAAAGGCAAAGATATTTATAAAGCTATGTCTTGCTATAACACTGGCAACCATTCATCAGGATTTAGAAATGGGTATGTAGCGAAAGTATCAAGAAATTTGAATTATTTTGCTAATGGTTCACTCAATACCATGCCTGTAAAATTCAATCCTCCCTCACCTCCTATGAATAGCTCAGAACAGCTTGCATATTTTGCTACTAATGCAGATATGCCTAACTCCAATGGATATACCGAAAATACAGAACTTCAAAGCCTTCCAGTAGTGGAGAAACGGCCTTCATTTTTCTTAACTAACGGCACAAATATTAAAGAAAAAGAAAAAAGTTTAAAATCTTCTATGATCTTTTAAAATATTTTCAAAAAGTTTAAAACTTAGTGTAATATATTAAATATACAGTACCAATGAACAATATTTGATTTTCCAAAAATATTGTTCTTGGTACTTAATGCGCTAGGTCTTAATTGCTTCACTTGGAGAAAATAATGAAAGCAAATCAAACGCAAATAACAACGACTAAAACGACTGGTATCAAAGCAAGCGTATTGATGTTGTTCATGACGTTAATCTCAAGCCCTGCTTTTGCTCAAATCTCAAAAGTTAATACGGTTATGGCTAATGTTCAGTCAGTCTTAGCGGGTGTGGCTGTAACTGTATTTACCATCACTATCATGTGGGCTGGCTTTAAATTGGCTTGGCAACAAGCGAAGTGGTCAGACATTTCTAACATCGTTATCGGGGGGATTTTGGTAGGTGGTGCTGCGGGTATCGCTGCTTGGCTGATTAACTAATGTCGAATTTTTCTGATCCAATTTTCAGGGGTTGCACTCGTCCTGCCATGCTTTTTGGCGTTCCAATGTTGCCTTTTTTGTTGGTGACGGGGGTAGCAATTCTTTTAGCGGGTTGGTCTTTTTATCTACTTAGTGCCTATGTGACTTTATTTATAGCAGCTATTTATGTGCCTATTTACTTCTGGATGCGGGCAATAACAAAAGTAGATGACCAACGATTAAAGCAAGTATTGATGCGGTGGCGCATAAGAGGGAAACAGATCCAGAACCATCAAAAATGGGGAGCAATCTCATTTTCGCCACTTAAATTAAAGAAAAGGAAATAACAATATCATGCGTTCAAAACAGCAAGTTAAAGATAGCGCAAATGCTGAAGTCGCAATTTCAGACTATCTGCCGTTTGGTAATCATGTTTCCAACAATGTTATTAAGCTTAAAAATGGTGAATACATTGCTACATGGAAATTAGAAGGCATTTCGTTTGAAACAGTTGAAGCCGATATTATTAGAATCCGTAAAGAAGGATTAAATAATTTTTATCGTGCTTTAGGTGGCGGTCACTTTGCTGTTTGGACGCATAAGATTCGTAGGGGAGTTAATGAACGTCTAAATGGCGTTTATGAAAATGATTTTATTGCTGATTTTAATGAAAGATATTATCAGCAGTTTCAGGGTGAAAAGAATAAACAGATGGCTACTGAATTGTATTTAACAATTCTTTATCGTCCTGAAATTTCCAGATTAACAAAGATTTTTAAGAGTAAAGCTAGTCGTGATCCAGTAGCCCTGAAAAAGCAGATTAAGCGGGATCTCGATATTTTGGATGATGTAGCCAAACAGGTTGAAGCAAGTCTATATCACTACAATCCAGAACGTCTGGCGACCTATACCAAGAAAGGTTTTGTCTACTCCGAAATGTGTAATCTGCTTGGTTTCTTAACTAATGGAGTTTGGGAAGAAATCCCTTTAAGACAAGCTAATCTTGATCAATATATTCCAAGTAGTCGCTTGTTCTTTGGTGACAAAAACGGCTATTTACAGATCAAACATCCTGAAGCTCAAAAATATGTAGGCTTTCTGGATATTCAAGAATTTCCACGTTTATCAGAATCAGGAATGTGCAATTCCATCCTGTATGGAAACTATGAATACATTGAAACTCAAAGTTTCACGGTTTATGGCAAGCGTGATGCTGTAGATAAATTAAAAACAATTAAAGGACAGCTAAATTCTGTAGAGGACGTTTCAGATCAAGAGATTCGTGATATTGATCTGGCTATGAGTGAAGCTAATAGCGGGAATTTCCAGTTAGGCGAATATCACTATACGCTTGCGATTTTTGGTGATTCACCAAATCAAGTTGCTCTGAATGTTTCGAGTGCCAGAACTGCTTTATCAGATGAAGCAGGATTCAAAATGGCTGTAATTGATACTGTTCCTGAATGTGCATGGTTCTCGCAATTAGCGGGTAACTTTAATATGCGTCCAA
Source organism: Acinetobacter lwoffii (assembly GCF_049367455.1). Classification (GTDB taxonomy): domain Bacteria; phylum Pseudomonadota; class Gammaproteobacteria; order Pseudomonadales; family Moraxellaceae; genus Acinetobacter; species Acinetobacter lwoffii_W. The sequence continues at coordinate 30,254 of NZ_JBMPXW010000004.1, read as the reverse complement.
GAGAAGCATATCTCACAAGCCTAAATTTTTCTGCTTTAAGCCCTTTCCATAACTTCGCAAGAGGTAAACGTGACGGCAATCCTTGGGGTGAAGCACTAGCTTTATTTAAAACTCCAAGTGGCCAACCATTTTACTTTAATCATCATGTTAGCCCAGATAAGCAAGATTCTACAGATGACAAGATGCCAGGTAATACGTGTGTCATTGGAACAACTGGTGTGGGTAAAACAACCCTAGTCATGGCCATGATGATGTTTGCTTGTAAGTATAAAAATCTGAAGGGTGTTTTCTTTGATAAAGATAGGGGCGCAGAAATTGGGATTAGACGGATTGGGGGTCAATACTATGCCTTAGAGCGTGGTGTACCAACTGGCTTTAATCCGTTGCAGCTACCACCGACTGAAACAAATATTCAGTTTGTAGAAAAGCTTGTAAAAATTCTGGTAGGTGGTGTTCGTAATGCTGCCGAAGATCTGGAAATCAGTCAGGCTGTTCGTACCATTATGCGTGATGATATGCCGTTAGAACTCCGCAGACTTTCAGCTTTATATATGAATCTGAAAGTAAATGGCGGGGGGGATTCGCTTCAGGATCGTTTAGCTAAATGGTGTAACACTGCTGATCATGACGGAAATTTATCTTGGGTCTTTGATAATCCATACGATACTCAAGACTTTTCTAAAGCAAAAATGCCAATCTTTGGTTATGACTACACGGAATTTTTAGATGATCCAGAAGTCCGTACACCAATCATGGCTTATCTATTACACATCACAGATTCATTGATTGATGGTAGTCCGTTTATTTACTGGATGGACGAGTTTTGGAAGCCATTAACAGATGAATATTTCAAAGATTTTGCCAAAGATAAGCAGAAAACTATTCGTAAATTGAATGGTCTAGGTGTCTTTATGACGCAATCCCCAAGTGACGTTTTAGATTCTGACATTGGTAAAACAATGGTTGAACAAAGCGTTACTCAAATCTTTTTACCTAATCCTCGTGCTGATTACGATGACTATGTAAACGGCTTTAAGGTCACTCCGCAAGAATTTGAAATTATTAGAGAGCTAGAAGAAAACTCACGCATGTTCTTAGTTAAGCAGGGTAGCCGTTCCGCACTCTGCAAAATGGATCTAGGCGAAATGCGTGACGTTTTACAGATTATTTCAGGCTCTAAGGACAATGTAGAACTTCTCGAAAATCTCATGAATGAAGTTGGTGAAGATCCTAACGATTGGGGCGAACTTTTCTTACAACGGATCGCAGAACGTAAAAAATTAATTTCAGAAAAAGGAGTTGCTTAGTCATGACTAAGTTTTTAGCACTATCAAGTTTGTTGGTTATTTCTACTTTAACAACTGCATGTTCTGATGATAAGGAACAGGTTAAGCAGTTAAAAGAAGAAGTGAAGGCTGCACAACAATTAAAACCTCAAGATTTAACTGCTGAACAGCAAGAGGAACTGAAGCAGCGCAAGGCTAGAGCATCCCAAAAGGGTAATATTCTTGATGAATATGATCCTTCTGCACCTCAAAAATCAGTAAAACCAGAAACTAAAAAAGGATCGGGAAATATCCTCGATGGATATAACCCAGATTCAAAATAATTAAGGATTCATAGGGGATTGCAATGGCAATTATTACTACATTAGAAACAAAAATTGATTCTCTATTAGCAAGTTACGTGACAGGTGTTAGTAGTAATATCGCTTCTGCAATTGTTCCTATAGCTTTGACTGCTGCAACAATTTATATCCTGATCATTGGCTACAATATTGCGACTGGTGCACAAGAAGATTCCATTTATACCGCTTTATGGAAGTTTTTTAAGATCGCTTTTGTGGGTGGGATTGCTTTAAGTGCAGGGGTTTATCAGTCCTTTGTTGTTGAAGCCATTAACGGACTAGCCATAGGTTTAATTCAAATTGTTAGTCCAGGTGGTGAATCTTCGTTAGGTGCTTTACTGGATCAAGTGAGCGTTCCGTGGGGTGAATTAATCCAAAAATTAGGTGAGGAAGCTGAATCAGCTTCTGGCGTTTTCCCTGATATTGGCTTGTATTTATCTGCTGCTGTTGTTGCTGTCGCTCAATTCCTATTGTTCTTCATTGGTACTGGCCTATATTTACTGGCAAAAATCAGTCTGCAACTTTGTTTAGGCGTTGGTCCCATATTCATTCTGTGTGCAATGTTCCCTGCTACACAAAAATATTTTGAAAGTTGGCTTTCTCAAACATTGAGCTATGTTTTCACCATAGGCTTTATCACAGCAATTATCAGTATGCTCTTTGCTTTCGTTTCAGGCATGTGTACGCAAATCACTAATAACTTTGATGCGGGCGACATTCTTACTTCTGTAGTTTCCCTCTGTATTGTTGCGGGAACTATTGTAGTGATCATGTGGAACATTCCAACGATGGCTTCAGCCATAACAGGTGGGGCGGGTGTTCAAGGTGTCGGTCGTGCTGTAGCTCAAGCAATTACTAAAGGTCGTGGCGGTAATAATTCAAAATCTGATAGTGCTTCAGCTACTCCTACCACTGGGGGAAGTGTTCAAGGGAATTCTAGCAGCTCTAATAATTCCAATAGCTCGAATACAGGAGGATCTAAGCCGTTATATCAACGACACACACTCTCTAACCTCAAAAGAAACAAATAGGAATTTTTCTAATGAAAAAACAATTGTTAGCTTTGGGTTTAGGTTCATCTTTGTTTATTAGTGGTCAAGCCAATGCTACAGGTATTCCTGTCATTGACGGTGCTAACCTTGTTCAAGCTGTTCAAAATATGGTGGCTTGGGGTGAGCAATACAATCAGATGGTGAACCAGATCCAACAGGCAAAACAGCAATACGATTCCATTACTGGTATTCGTGGTTTCGGTGATGCTGTCAATAATCCATATCTTAAAGACGTGATTCCAAGTGATGTTGCTGACATTTATAAAGGCATCCAACAAGGCGGTGTCAATGGTATGACTTCAGCAGCTAGGAACATTCGTGATGCCACAATGGTTTATGACTGTGCTTCTAGAACTGGCCAGAACTATAAAGCCTGTCAAGCTGCATTAAATAACAATGCACAAACACAGGCTTTAAATCAGCAAGCGTTAGGCGTTGCGGATCTGCGTACTGAGCAGATTGATAATCTGCGTAAACAGATCAATAACACTACTGATGCTAAAGCTATCGCTGAGTTACAGGCTAGGATTCAAGCGGAACAGTCACAAGTTGCTAATGATGCAAACCGAATTGCTTTGATGCAGGCGCAAGCGCAAGCTCAAAAAGATGCAGCACAACAGCTTGAAATTGAAGGCCGATTAAAACGTGCTGCCCAAAAAGGCAACATTCTTGACGGCTACTCTGGTAACTAAACTTTTAAAAAAAAGCCCATTTCTTTTGAAATGGGTATTTTTTTTGCAATTTTTCAGAAAACATTGAATTAATAAAACCAAAATATATTATTTTGGTTTACGATTTTTATATTTTTTGGCATACTTAGAGAAATAACTCTAATAGGGTCTATCGGGTCTATCATGAACAAACTTAAAAAAGTATCTGCTGCTGAAGAAGCTAAAAGCTATGAAAAAGCTATGGATTGGGAAGCAGATCTTATTGCGATGCGAGCTAAGTCAGAACGTAAAGCTTGGACTATTGCAAAAGTAGCGGTGGGCGTGGCCGTCTTAGAAGCCATTGGCTTAGTGACATTAGCTCCAATGCGCCAGACTGTACCTGTTGTTTTCACAGTAGATAAAGCTCAAGGAAATGTTGAATACGTGGGCGTTGTTGATGATCAGCAAGTGAAAGGCAAACAAGAATTAATTGATAAAAATAACATTACTCGTTATGTAACCGCCCGTGAGAGTTATTTCTATCCGTTATTACAGCCAGATTATGATTTAGTCATGACTATGAGTAGTAATCAGGTCGGTAATGACTTTGCTTCACTCTATGAAGGTGATAGCGCAAGAGATAAAAAATACGGCAAAAAATATGAATTAAAAGTTGATGTGATTTCTGTCCAGACTAATCAGGATGAAACAGGTTTTACCGCTAGTGTCCGCTTCACTAAGACTTTGCATTCAGTCGAAGCTAATCGTGATGAACAGCCACAATATTATATTGCAAGTATTCGATATGAATATGCTCCGAACAATCTAAATAAACTGGTAGAAAAAGATCTAATTAAAAACCCATTCGGCTTTAAGGTCGTGGGCTATCGTGTCGATCCTGAACTATCTCCTAACAGACCTGTAGCGCAAGCTGCGGTTGTTGAACCTAGTCAGCAAGTCTATGTTCCGATTCAACAAGGCGGGGCTGTTGTTCAGCCACAAGCTCAACAAGGCGGGGCTGCTGTTCAGCCACAAGCTCAACAAGGAATGTAAAGGATCATTACATGAAAAAATTAATTCTTGCTTTGGGTTTGGCGGTGCATGGGATCTCTTATGCAGCAATTACGCCTAAAGCTATGCCTACCGATTCACGTATTAGAACAATCAATTATGTTCCTAATGATGTTTATCGAATTACTGTCAAAAAAGGCACTGTAACCCGCATTGTATTAGGTGAAGGTGAAAGAATTTTAGAGCGTGGTGCTGCTACTGGATACCCTTCAGACTGTGAAAAGGATGACACCAATTGGTGTATTTTTGCGGATACTGGATCAAATTTAGTATGGGTGAAGCCAAAGGATAAGGCTACTCGGAATAACTTAGAGTTACGCACTAATAAGCGTGATTATAGTTTTGATTTTCAAGTTCTAAATAATGCCAAAGAAAAACCGATGTATCGTGTTGTCTTTAAATATCCACAAGAAGAAGAAAAACGTAAACAGGAAGAAGCTCAACGCTATAACGCTTATGCAGCACAATTAAAAGAAGAAAGCCAACTTACTGAATTTTTGGTTTTACAGCATCGTTTAGCTAATGCTGCGCCTATCCCTAAAAACTGGAATTATCGTCAAGCTGCAAACAGCAAAGGGAAGCACTTTGTTCCAGAAATGCTATTTGATGACGGTCGTTTTACCTATATGCGATTTAAAGGAAATACTGATATTCCAGTCGTATTTATTGAAGGTACGGAAGGGGAAGAAAAAGTTAATTTCCATATCAGTAAAGAAGATCCAAAACTTTTGATTGTTGAAGCTCTAGCTAAAAAATTTGTTTTACGTCAAGGAAAAGGCGTAGTGAGCATTTTCAATGAATCTTATGATCCTGTCGGTGTTGCTCCTCAAGATGGCACTACTGTAGAGGGTGTTAAACGTGTCATTACTGGGGATATGAACTAATGAATATTAATGATCAAAAACCATTAGATGATCAACAAGCTCCTGATGAAGAATTTAACGAATCAGAAAATGGCATTGTTTCTGTCAATGAACGTGGGGATCAGGAAGATGGAAAAGGTAAAAAAATAGCGTTTATTGCAGTTATGGCGGTACTTTTTACTGTTATAGCGGTCTTTGCCTATAACTTCTTTTCAGATAGTAGTGATGCTGAAGAAGCAGCCCAATTAAAAGAAAATCAGATAGATCCAAGCCTAGATGCTTCAGCTAAAAGAAGGGATTTTACTAATACTGATCCTGTGCCAATGGATGCAGGTCAAAATGCTCAATTTCAAAGCCTAGATGCCTGTCAGGATCAAAGTATTCCTAGACAGCTAACAGACAATAACGGCAATGCTTTAACTTATAACGGCATGTTGGTTTTTCAATGCCAAAATGGTCAGCAGATTTTAAGACAGCCTGAAGCTGCGCCAGTAGTTGAACAACAAGCAGCAAATCAACAGCCTGTAGTAATTCAGCCACAGCCACAACAACAAGCTCAATATGTACCTTTAAACAATGGAAGCCGTTACGGTGGCGGGATTTTTGTCAATCCTTCACAACAAGGCGGGGCGGTTGGCCAACCGTCAAGCATGAATCATCAAGCAGCTTATAACCAAGTAACAGGCATGATGAAACAGTTTGAACAGGATCAGAATAGTAATAGCCGTTCTGGTAATTTCTCTGGATCTGGTTTGATGTCTTTAGCCCATGATGATGATGAACCTATGCAGCAGCATCAGCCACAACAAGCTACAACTAACATGGCTAATCATTCCTCTAATAAAGTCCAGGCTAGGTTTATTGGGGATCGAAATTACTTAATTGCTAAAGGTCGTGTAATCCGTTGCAACCTGTCAGTTAAAGTCGTTTCAGAAATTGGCGGTATGGCTTCATGTGTCCTTCCACAACCTGTTTATTCTGATAATGGTCGTGTAGTCCTTGCTGAAGCGGGATCTGAAGTCATTGGAGAATACAAAAGTATTGCAGCACAAGGGCAAAGACGTTTAGGTATCATCTGGTCACGCTTAAAAACTCCACATGGTGTTATTGTCGATATTGATTCTCCCGCAGCAGACCATTTAGGAACAGGTGGTTTAAGTGGTCGAGTAGATAACCGTTGGGGCGCACGTATCGGTGCAGCGTTTATGCTTTCTTTAGTTCAAGACGCTATTGCTTACGGTATTTCTAAAGAAACAGGCGGGAACAATAGCACTCCTTATATGCTTCAAAACACTTCAGACATGGGTAAATCAATGGCTGAAACAGTGTTGAATGAAACAATCAATATCAAGCCAACAATTTATAAAAATCAGGGTGATGTAGCTTCAATTTACGTGGCCAAAGATATTGATTTCAGAGGTGTGTATGAACTCCGCGCAAAATAATGTTTTAAGCAAGGATGTAATGGTTAGACAGCTATTACTTCCATTAGAAAAATTCTTAAAAACTAAAGGGGTGACTGAAATTGCAATTAACGCACCTAACGAAGTTTGGACGGAATCTAATAAAGGATGGGAAAAGCATTCTATAAATCTGGAAATGGCGCAAATAACAGCTTTAGCTAATGTTATTGCTACCTATACCAATCAACGGATTGGCCAAGAAAACCCTATATTATCTGCTCAATTGCCTGATGGAGAGCGTATTCAGATTGTTCTACCGCCAGCCATTGAAAATGGAACGGTATCAATGACAATCCGTATTCCTGACGAGTCAAACCGATCATTTCAGGAATATAAAGATCAAGGCTTTTTTGACCACTTCAGATATGGGAAATCTAAAGAGTTTGAGCAGTTTAAACCTGTATTACGTACTGAAGATATTAAGCTAGTCCAGTTTTTAGAAAACAAAGATCTTGAGGGATTTTTTAAATTCGCTGTTCAATGTAAGAAAAATATTGCAGTTGTTGGTGATACTGGTTCTGGTAAAACCACTTTCATGAAGGCAATTTGTCAGTACATTCCTAAAGATGAACGTCTTGTCACTATTGAAGATGTACGTGAACTTTTTGTTCCACATGAAAACAAGGTTCACCTACTTTATTCTAAAGGTGGTCAAGGTAAAGCTAAGGTAACTCCATCTGATCTGATCGCTAGTAATATGCGTATGAAGCCAGACCGTGTATTACTTGCTGAATTACGTGGTGGAGAAGCTTTTGACTTTCTGAAATTGCTTACAACTGGTCACAGTGGCTCAATTACAAGTTATCACGCTGAAAGCTGTTCACTGGCTTATGATCGCTACGTTTTTATGTGCAAAGAACATGAACAAGCAAATATCTATGATGCCACTACACTAAAGGAATTAGTTGCTTTAACCATTGATATTATTGTTCATGTTGAAGTGAAGAAAATTTATGATGATGAAAGCAATTTAGTAGGTAAAGAACGCTTTATTTCTGAAATCAAATTTGATCCTGTTTCTAAAGTTAAGGCTCAATTTGGTGATGCTGAAATTATTGTAGGGGATAGGGCGTGAATAAAAAGATCCTGATCCTACTCCTTGCAATTTTTTTAGCGGTCGTTGGTTTCTTTATTACTAAATATCTGGCCGGTGTTCTTTATTACTTAGCTAATAAGACCAATCCATTTCCTGAAGTGAATCTGACAACGTGGGGGTATTATTGGGATTTATATGCACACAATGTACCTGCACAAAAGAAAAAGCTGCAAGGTGCCTTGATCGCTGCACTATTTATCACTTTTGTTCTCCCTGCTTTAGTCATTGCTAGTCTGTTTAATAAAAAACAGTCGTTACACGGTGATGCCAGATTTGCCACAACAAAAGAAATTCAGAAATCTGGATTGATGGGAAATAAGGGAATTTTAGTAGGGAAATATCATAATAAATATTTAATGCTTGGCGGTCAGCAATTTGTACTTCTGGCTGCTCCGACACGAAGCGGTAAAGGTGTAGCGATTGTTATTCCTAACCTTCTAAACTATTCGGATAGTGTAGTTGTACTGGATTTGAAGCTTGAAAACTTCCTATTAACTTCTAAATTTCGTGCCAAGAATGGCCAGAAAGTTTATCTATTCAGCCCATTTTCTGAAGATCTAAAATCTCACAAATGGAATCCATTTGATACCGTTAGTCATGACGAAAATTTTAGAGTAGGTGAAATTCTTGCTATTGGTCGAAGTTTCTACCCTGTGACTGGTGATGCTAAAACCGATTTCTGGAATGACAATGCTAATAACTTATTTCTTGGCCTAGCCCTATATCTATTTGAAACTGAAGATCTGCCTGTAACTATGGGCGAGGTTTTAAGACAGAGTTCAGGTAAAGGTAAGCCAATTCAGGATCATATTAGATCTATTATTGATGAAAGAGCGCAAAGTGATAAACCGCTTAGTGATACTTGCCTAGATGCTTTAAACCGTTTTTTAAGTTCACCAGACAATACGCTCGGTAACATCATTTCTACTTTTACCTCACCTTTAACGATTTTTGCGAACCCGATTGTGGACGCTGCAACTTCATCAAGTGACTTTAAACTTGAAGATGTACGCAGACAAAGAATGTCTATTTATTTTGGTGTTCAACCTAACCGCTTAGGGGATGCTAAGAACTTAATCAATTTGTTCTATTCACTCTTAATTGATGTGAATCTAAAAACACTGCCACAACAAGATTCATCTTTGAAATACCAGTGCCTAGTCGTGAATGATGAAGCAACGGCTGTCGGTAAAGTCGCGAAAATTGCAGACGCTAACTCATTTATTGCGGGTTATAACATTCGTTTATTAACAATTATTCAGTCTATTGGCCAGTTAGAGGACGTTTATAAAACTCAAACTAGGGGGCTTGTAACTAACCATGCTTTGCAGATCGTTTACCCGCCTAGAGAACAACGAGATGCTAATGAATATAGTGAAATGCTTGGCTATTTCACTTTTAAAGCAAAATCTAAAGGCCAAAGCCGTTCTATGGCATGGGGGCAAGGTGGCTCTAATTCAGAAAATGAATCAGATCAAAGACGAGCTTTAATGCTCCCTCAAGAGTTAAAAGAATTGTCGCAAGATAAAGAAATTATCTTTATGGAAAATACAAAACCTATCATGTGTGAAAAGGCTAAGTATTTTAATGACAGTGCTTTTGTGGATCGCCTAAAGTCCGTTTCTCCTAGCATGAAAGCAATTAAAGGTTTTCCAACTCACAAGCAATTAGAAAAAATTGCCTTTGAGGATCTGGAACTTTCAATTCCTATTCCTGATTTAGACGTAAAGCTGCATAAGGCAAAAATTGAAAAACGTATAACTGAAATTACTACAGTAGAACAGGCTGAACAGATAGATATTTCTAGCTTAGTTATCCCTGAATTTAAGTTAGATAAAACAGTTTTTGAAGATCCTGAAAATCCACAACCTGAAGAATGTCTACAAGTGGTCGATCAATTCTTTGGGGCTGTTGAATGGGAAGAAGATACTGAAGCGCAAAATATTGTCGATGACTTCTTTAGCCAGGTGGAAGCTAGTGCTGAAAATCCAATAGAAAACCTAGTTGCAGTAGATGAACCAGAACAAACGGAAAACCTTATTGCAGTTGATGACACTGAATTTAGTCATGACGAAATGGAAAATCTGGTTGCAGTCGATGAACCAGAACAAGCGGAAAATCTAGTTGCAGCAGATGAATCAGATCCTCTGGCCATGATTGCAGAAATGGAAAATCTGGTTGCAGTCGATGAACCAGAACAAGCGGAAAATCTAGTTGCAGCAGATGAATCAGAACCTCTGGCCATGATTGCAGAAATGGAAAATCTGGTTGCAGTCGATGAACCAGAACAAGTGGAAAATCTAGTTGCAGCAGATGAATCAGATCCTTTGGCCATGATTGCAGAAATGGAAAATCTGGTTGCAGTCGATGAACCAGAACAAGTGGAAAATCTAGTTGCAGCAGATGAATCAGATCCTTTGGCCATGATTGCAGAAATGGAAAATCTGGTTGCAGTCGATGAACCAGAACAAGCGGAAAATCTAGTTGCAGCAGATGAAGGTCAAAACGGATCTATAGAAAATTCAGATATTGATGACGTTTATCAGGCGTTTTCAGACCAAGTTAATTCTAAATAAGGAAACTATCATGAAAAAAATCTCTCTTACATTAATCAGCCTTGCCCTATCTTTTTCAGTTGTGGGCTGTACTTCAAATAAAGCCGTGACCAGTCCTAATGGCTTTTCATCTAAAGCGGTTAATCAGCCTGACACTGTAAAAAACTATATGCAAAGCATAGCTGTATATCAGCAAAATAAAGATTTAAGCACTGAAACTGAAAGACAAATTGCACTTCTAACAGACAAATATATTCAAACCAAAATGATTATTGACGAAGCAGCACGTCGCCAAAATATTTCTAATCAATAAGGACTTGATCATGACTGAAGCAAACAAGGTCGATAAACCTAGTTTTAATAAAGAACAAATAGGCTATACCAAACTTGGCCAGACGTTAGAAACAAATCAAGCTGAAGTCAATTCGATTGAAAAAGCTGAAAATATAGATATTTCAAAAAGTACAAAAGGTATTAATCAAGATCCTGAAGAAACTAAGGTAACTGATACCAAAAAGCTAAAAGCTGATGACAGTAAAGAATCTAGTGAAGAAGGCATACCTAAAGCATTGCTCAATAAATATTATGTGGTAGATGACAAATATCACTTTAAAGGTAATCCTGAAAAAGTAGCTTTTGAAGATTCTGGAAAAGCTTTAAAAACCACAATTGATGATAAACATATTGCTGCTTCAATGGTGGAGGTAGCAAAAGCTAAAAAATGGGAAACAATACAGGTTAAAGGCTCTGAAGAATTTAAACGGAATGTATGGCTTGAAGCTTCAATGAAGGGCATGACAGTAAAGGGTTATGAACCTCGTGATATAGATCTAGCCTTGCTCAATGACATGAAAAAAGAACAAGGTAAAGAGGTAGTTCCCAATACTATTGAAAAGGGTAATGAACGCCACAAAGAGAAGCCTTTAAATGAGAAGGATAAAGTAGATCCAACACAGGAAAGAAGGGAAAAAATTAATAACCTGTCAGAACAGGAAAAAGCTTTACTGACAGTTTTTGATAAAAAAATGAAAGCTGACGGCTTCACAGAAAAGCAGCGCACAGCCAGTATAGAGGTTGCGGTTGAACAGCTTAATCAGAAAAAAATGCACGTTGGAAAATTAGTAGATCATGGTGCAGCACCTTATAAGCATGATTCTAAGAATAACAGTAGCTACTACGCCACTATTGAAAATAGTAAAGGTGAAAAAAATACAATCTGGGCGAAGGATCTGGAACGTACTTTGAAAGAACAAAATATCATTAAGAATGATGATATTGTCCTGACCTATAAAGGATCTAACAAAGTCGAAGTGAATACTAAAGAAATTGATCCTAAAACTGGACTGCCAACAGGCGCAAGAGTTCAAACATTGGCAAATAAAGGGAAGTGGGAAGCTCAAAGCTTGAGTAAATTGAAAGAAACAACTGAAAAAGCTTTAACCAAAAATGATAAAACTAAGCTTCAGATTCAACATAATGCCGATATTCAAAATCAGAAATTTCATCAGCCAAAATTAACGGCTTATGATGCCAATGCTCCAAAACAGCAGCCACAAGTTAAAACTCAAGAGAGAAACAAAAATAAAGATATATCTCGATAATCTAGGCCACGAAAACACCCATTAAGGGTGTTTTTTTATATCCCGCTACTAGATCAAATAGGAGCAGTTTATTTTCTGCGGTCGCCATTTAAAAAGCACAGCTTTTTAAAGCTCACTTGAAAATCAACGGTAATCAGGGAAGGTAAAATTTAACTGATTGCGTCAGTTCGCAAAGTAGACACTTTGTTCTGATATATCTGCTATGGATCTGGATTAGATAGGTAATATAGATGCCTGGATAAATGCTGCAGCTTGCAGCATTTATCCAAGCATCGGGATTAGACGTTTTAGAGATTATGGACCAGACAATAACATTGGCAGTCCATAATCTACTAAAACCAATAGAAGGTTAAACTTTGGATATTTCTTGTATTGTCCACCTGTGGACTATATAATCAAATTTAATCAAATTATGGACGGTATATAATGACAAATGCAGATTTTAAACTGCTAGTTGAATCATTGGGGTTCTATAACGCTGAAGCGGTAAAGGATTATTTCAAAGCTATAGGATTCAATGAATCTATTAACGTCCGACCAATTCAATATTGGTTAAATGGTAAGAGTGTAGCTCTCAATATGCCAATTCCAGACGATGTGGTTGAGCATTTTAAACAGCTTGAACAAATGAAAATTGAGTTATCAAGCCAAGAAAAATTTAAGAAAAATACCTTTCTCTACAAAGATAAATATTTAATGTGGGAAAAATTCCCTGAATTAAATGGGCTACCTTGTACGTACTTAAATCAATTAATGATTCTGGTGAATATGCTGCATGGTTATAGAGAAATGCAGTATTGCACAAGTTACTAAGGATCATAGAATGAAAAATCAGGATCTTCCAATTGTCGAGTTAATTAGTAAACGCAATAAAATTGTCTATACGGTTTGCGGATTATTGGTCTTACTGACAATCTTATCTTTTGCCAGATACTTTCTAAATTTTAGTATCCTTTATCTTTTAATTTTGCTTATCCCATTCTTTGCGCTTATGTACTGGATGATACAAGTCACTGAAGATATAAAAGAAAAAAAGGATTCTTTATAAAGGTATCCTTTTTCATTTTTCTGTATCGCTTAGTATAAATAGTTGTCAAAAACTACCAAAGTAGCTTAAATTTCGCATAAGAGATTTTATGTTAAATAGAAAGTTAATTTTTTTAAAATTTATTATATAGTTAAAAAAATGAATAAAGATATGGCGTTAAGAATATGTATTACCATGTGATTTTAGAGTTAGGTGAAAAGTATCATAAGAATGCGTGGGATCAAGTCGAAATTAAATCAGATTTAACAGATTTAGAAGACGTAATTAACAAATATGCTGAACCTTATCAGGTTGGGAAACCTATTTTAATTAATGGGCGTACTATTCCTATTGAACATATTGAGCGGTTACGTATTTTTTCTAGTGAAATATCTGGTGAAGTTCTAAAAGAGCAACAAGCTAATAAACGAAGAGCTGAAGATCGAGCTTCTAATGTTGTTATGATCGGTTTTTATTCTAATGATTTAGAGTCAGCAATTCTAAAACAAAAAGAAATAACAGAAGAATTAGTGACGTATGCGAAAGGAACTAAAAAAGAAGTTTCTAATTTAGTGGAGAAAAAAAAGAAAATCACGCCATCTAAAGTATTCATTGTCCACGGTCATGATGATGCATTAATAAACGAGGTAAAAGCTTTTTTATCAGCTCAAAGAATCGAACCAATAATTCTTAGAGAGCAACATGATGCTAGCATTACAATCATAGAAAAATTAGAACGTTATACGAAAGATCCTTCTATTGGATTTGGGATAGTTCTATATACACCAGATGATGAAGGCAAAGCTGTTGGAGAAAGCGAATATAAATTAAGAGCTAGGCAGAATGTTGTTTTTGAACACGGTTTATTAATAGGTTTATATACTCGTGAGAAAGTTATCTGCTTAGTAAAAAAGGAAGGTCATATTGAAATGCCTGGTGATGTGAATGGTGTTGTATATACAGACCATGGATATAAAGACTGGCGTATGTCTGTAGCTCATATGCTAAGTGATGCGGGATATGATATTAACTATAGAAAAATCAGTTAAGATTATTAAAAGAGGAGCAATGTGCTCCTCTTTTAATTGATGTTAGATGAGGTAATTTGTGGTTGAGAGTTATTTTCTACGCAATTTTTCTAGGTTTACATTCGGATCATAACTCTCTATTACGACTCTAAGTGGTAAGGGATCTGTATCACGAGGTGGCTTCTGTGTACTAGATATAGATGGTCTATTTTCCTGTTTAGTTTGTTCTGTATTTGGATTCTTCGCCATTAGCTTTCAACCGTAGTTTTTAGAAGAGTTAAAAACAGTATAAAGATAAAAGAGATGAAGCACCAAAAAGCCTTTTTAAGGTCTTTTAATGCATCTTCTATTATTTTGGATCTTAAGTTCATCTCTACAGTATTTTGTTCAATAGAGCTTCTATAAGTTTTATATAATTTCCAATAAAGATGGTTTGGATTTTGTTCATCATCATATATTACATCTTCTAACTCATGATTTAGTTCCAATTTTTTGACTTTAGTATCCTGCATAACAGATAATAATTTAGACCAAGCAAAGAAGAGTAAACTAAAAAATAACAGTAAAATTATTATTTCAAATATTTGAAAAATAAGATAATGATTCTTAAAACTACTCCAATATTCATTCTTTGTAATAGCTGTAACGGCTAAAACAATAAATATATTTAAGACCGTAAAAATTCTTCCAACTTTTTCCTCGATTCTTTTTGAACGGTCACATTCATCTTTATATTCATGAAATGCAATTTCATACAAGGTCTTGAATTTGGTAGCTAGCTCTGGAGCAGTTAACATTTTCCCCTCTTTAAAACTTAAGATTTTCTAAAATTAAAATAATACATGTTATGCGAAGTCAAAAATGGGAGCTTAAGCTCCCATTTTTATTGATGATTTTTTAATTCTTTCAGCATGGCATCTCGCAGAATTTCATTCATCCGGGTTTGATAGCCTTTACCTTGTGCTTTAAACCATGCAAGAACATCAGCATCTAAGCGAATTGAAGTTTGTTGCTTTACTGGACGATAGAACTGATTATGGCGGACAGCATTGCTCCAGTCTGTAATTTCAGGAATATCAGATAAATCTAGTTGATCATCTGGAATAGTTCCTTTAGCAAGTAGGCGTTCAATTTCAGCATCTTGCTTCTCACTAAATTTTTCATTTAGTTCTTTGCGTGAATATCTAACCGTGCTCATATTTATCTCGCTCCGCCTTAGTGACTTGTCTTGCACTAATGATTCGTATGATTTCACAGTCATCTTCATCAAAGATAGTGTGAGCTACTAATAGCATTAGTACGCCTTTTACTCTTCCAATGGTTTGCCAACGTTCTTCACCATTAGTATGTCTATCCTGGATTGAGATCCTCAGTGGATCTTCAAAAACAAGGCTTGCAGTTTCGAAAGAGATATCATGCTTTTTCTGATTCTTTCGATTCTTAGCCTCATCCCATTCAAAATACTGTTCCATAAAAAACATTCAAATTTGTATATACAATAATGTATCACAAAATTGTATCACTCAAGTTGAGAAGCGTAATTTCTAGTCAGATTTATTGGCAAGAACTATCAAAAACGATCATAAAAAAGCCGACTTGTTTCCAAGTCAGCTTTTCGACATCGTCGAGCATCACCACTATAACACAAGTGTATGATTTTTATATATTTAAAATATGCGTTTCGTATAACGCCCATTATGTTAAATGGGCGTAGTAGATGTTTTAAAGTTATCAAAACCATCCTAATCAATTTCAACTACATAGACTCTAAACTGATATTTGACACCACTTTAAGAGTAACTACATTTGTAGAATTTTCAGTTGAGTTGATTATGTATTTTTAACTTAGAGTATTTTCTTTTTCTACCGTCAAAGTTGATGCACTTTTTTCATTTTCTTTATCAATTTTTTGTACTGAAACAAAATATGAAGTTCCGCTTTCATCAATATCGTATACTTCAAAACTGATATCACCTTCATTGTATGAGGCCCACCCAAAGTTGTCCGCTGTATCTACATATCTATCAATACGCTCTAATAAACTTGAATCGTGAATTATATTTTTATTAGGTATTTTTGAGGCAGCTAATAATAATTTATTAATTTCATTGTCTGTATAAGATTCATAACTGTTTTTGGAATTAACAAAGAATTCGACTGTCTGATTCGGATCTGAATCTAACTCTTGCTTTATAAGATCTTTATCTATTTTTAAAAAATCAATAATTTGATTACCTTTTTTTAAGTCATTATAGAAATACATGTAAATGGTAATAGCTAGCAGGCATGGCCATGTAGTATTAGGATACATGATTTTTTGCATAGAAAGAGCCATATCCTTGATATCTATCATTTTACTTGAGGTTATGTAATTAAAATAATTACTAGGAATGTTTAATTCATTTACTGCGAAGTCCCTTGTTTCTAGAGAATATTTATAACTATTTATTTTTTTATTTTTTTCCAGAAGTACTTTCAATATTTTATATCCAATAAAACATAAAGTGATAAAGCCAATAAATTCCAGCATAAAGTTCCCACAAATATTCTAAAGATAAAAATTTTAGATTAGATTTTACTTTCTCTAAAAATAACATAATACACGTTATATGAATCTAAAAATGGGAGCATTTAGCTCCCATTTTTAATATATTTTTTAAAGTTTTAGGCGTGCTGTACTGTGAGTTTTAAACCTAAAGCATTTACTACACGATTAATCGTATCAAAACGTGGTGCAGAGCCTTGACGAAGTGCCTTATAAAGTGCTTCACGTCCAATTCCTGCCTCTTTAGCGATTTGAGTCATACCACGAGCTTTGGCAATTACACCAAGTGCATGAGCTAATTCAGCTGGATCGTTATCTTCAAGAACTATATTCAGATACATCACAATGTCTTCTTCAGTTTTGAGTGACTCAGCCATATCAAAACTTGGTAAATCAGCGACTTTAACCATTTTAATCCTCCAATGTTTTCGATAGTTTGACCGCACGCTCGATATCTTGTTGTTGAGTTGACTTATCTCCGCCACCAAGCATTACAATCACAACGTCACCATGTTGGATGTAATACATCCTCCATCCAGAACCGAAGAATTCTCTCATTTCCCAAATGCCATCTTGGAGAGGTTTAATGTCTCCCCAGTTTCCACGTTGAACCTTCTCTAATCGACGATTCAGGCGGATACGGGTCATATTGTCTTTAATTCCATCCAACCATTCATCAAACTCAGGTAGACGTTTAATTTCAATCATGAGGATTCCTTATCTTCTCACTATATTGTATTTGATCGAATACAATATGCAAGTACTGTATACGAACATCCATTATGTAAAATGGAAGAAGACTTAGCCGGTTTTATTCAGTGATTTTTAATTTAAGAATAACAATATCAAATATTGATTCAATATTGAATATTGAATCAATATTTGATATTGTTGTGTTATTAATTAAGGAATTTATATTATGAAGATTTCAGGTTTAAACAATAGCGGATGTATTCTCTCAAGTATGGCTAAAATTCATTTAGAGAAAGGTTGGTTTGATGGTGCTTGTATAAAAGGGAAAGATAATAACTTTATTATTTTTTTTACTGGTAAAGACGCAGATTGGGATGGAAAACCATTGATTCTTAGTAGCTCTAGAAACCCATTTGAACCAAGGATATTTAAGAGTATTGATGGTGCTGCTGCTGAGTTAAGCAGAATAGGAATCCAAGAAATTAATTTGGTTATTACAGATATAACCAATAAAATTTAGTTAATATTTCCTAAAATTAACATAATACACCTTATACGAAATAAAAAAAAATGGGAGCCTTAAGCTCCCATTTTTTAAGTAATTTTTTCAAATAAGGCTTGGGTGAGCATCTAAAATTCGAATCAATGTAGCTGCTGGTCCAGTTGGATAGCGTCGTCCCTGTTCCCAATTTTGCAGGGTACGGGGGCTAATATGTAGACGTGCAGCAAATTCATTTTGGCTCAAGCCAGTTTTTTCACGTACTTCTTTAATATCAGGCAATTCGAGTTCTGTAACTCGGCTTGCTTTAACTTCTTTACGTTTGATAGCTCCAGCTTCTTTGATTGAAGCAACCAAGTCATCAAATAAGTTGTTATCCATGAAATTGCTCCTTCACGAGTTGGCGCAGAATGGCGGTTTCCTTATCTGTTAAATTATCTTTTACTGATTTTGGATAAGCCACTAAGAAAAAGATCTGATCATCCTCGGTGACCCAATAATAAATCACCCGTATCCCACCACTTTTCCCTTTGTTACCTTGAGCACAACGTACTTTGCGAATACCACCGCCATTCTTGATTAGGTCACCTCTATCAGGCTGTACCAAAAGATCTTGCTGAAGTTGACGATATTCCTCATCAGATACAAGGTCTTTAATTTGCTTGGTAAAGATGCTGTCCACAATAGTGTCTAGGATCACTCAAAGCTCCATTTTTATGTTAAAATATTTTAAAATATTAATAACTTATAAAATATTTATTGGATATAAAATTGTCAGTTAAAGCTTATTTTAGAGATATTCATAATGTCATTTTGGACTATATCCAAAAAGCTGAAAATGAAATACTCATTGCTGTTGCTTGGTTTACAGATCTGGAGTTGTTCGATGCTTTGTGTAAAAAAGCACAGCAAGGCTTATCTATTCGTCTTGTTTTGATTGATGATGAAATCAATAGAGGGGTTGGTAAGCTTAACTTTGTTCGTCTACAGAATCTAAAGGCTCAAATCACTTTTTTAGAAACACAGAACTTTAATCGAATGCATCATAAATTCTGTATTATAGATCAAAAAATTGTGATTACTGGTTCTTATAATTGGACTAAGCAAGCACGAAATAATGAGGAAAATATTACAGTTATCAAAGATGAAGTGCATATTTATGATGACTATTCGGCAATCTTTAATCAGTTAGTTGATCCTCAAGTCTCAATATCGACCATTAAATTATCTCCTGATGCAGTGAAAAGACGTCTTGAGATGATTAAAAATTTTATTTTTCTCGATGAAACTGAAAATATTCCGTCTCAACTATCAAAATTAGCTCCTGTTATCGAAAGCTATAAACTTGAACAGATTCATACTTTTTTAGAAAAAGGTGCTTATCAACAAGCTGCTGAAGAAATTACAATTTTCTTAAAGAGCTTTACTGCAATCGTTGTCAGTGAAGATCATGAAGCGAATGAATTAAAGTTTGAGTTAAAAATACTAGAACTCCGACTTGAATCAATCACCAATGAACAAGCCGATCTTGAACGAGATATTCTGTTATTTAACCGCAGACAGTATGAAATTCTGGGTGATTTAATCAAAGAATTACTGCGCTTGAAGGCTGAGTATCAACAATGTATTGCTGAACAAGCAAAACAAGAGCAGAACCAAGAACAAGAAGAGATAGATGAACTAGAAGAAGAAGCTGAGCAAGCAAAAGATACCTACGATGAATATTCTGAGGAGTATGAAGAAGTACAGCAAACAGAAGTAAAACAGCTCAATGAGTTAGAAGAAAAAGAGTTAAAAAATATATTCCGTAGAGCGTGTAATCTTTGCCATCCTGACAAAGTTACTGAGGAGAAAAAAGGACAAGCTAGCCAAATATTCATTCAACTCAAGGAAGCGTACGATAAGAATGATATTGCTGCTGTAAAAATCGTTTATGCAAAGCTACAACAAGGTGATTTTTCACAAACCAAATCAAGTAAGCTCAAATCCATTGATATTTTAAGGTCTTCTATTTCTGAAATAAAATATAAGCTAGAACAAGCCATTCAAGCACTGCATAAGCTATCCACTGATCCAGTTACAATGACTATCAATCAAATCGGTAAAAATGAGTCACAGTGGGTAGATTATCTACATAATAAAAGAGTAAGTTTTGAGGGAGAAATAGCAGCTTGGCAAGAAAAATTAGAACAATTAAGAGTTGGAGAATTTAATGAAAAATGAAATAGCTATTGGTCAAACGCAAGAACTTCAAATCAAGAAAGCCAAAAATCAGCTTTCGACAGTGTTTAGTTTAATTCAAAGTGATGAAGCCATTCGGCTAGTTAATATTCTAAAACGTATTGAGACTGATAAAGGAATAGAGTTTTTATGCTCTTTTGAAAATATAAATTGGTCAGTCGAACTCATCGAAAAATATAAAGATCAATGGGATTGGCGGGGGCTTTCTAGAAATACATCCTTACCGTGGTCAATCGAACTCATCGAAAAATATAAAGATCAATGGCATTGGGATTTGGGGGGGCTTTCTAGTAATACATCCTTACCGTGGTCAATTGAACTTTTTGAAAAATATAAAGATCAATGGGATTGGGGGGGCTTTCTTGGAATACATCCTTACCGTGGTCAATTGAACTTTTTGAAAAATATAAAGATCAATGGGATTGGTTGTATCTTTCTAGAAATACATCCTTACCGTGGTCAATCGAACTCATCGAAAAATATAAAGATCAATGGCATTGGCATTGGGGGGGCTTTCTAGAAATACATCCTTACCGTGGTCAATTGAACTTTTTGAAAAATATAAAGATCAATGGGATTGGGGGTGTCTTTATAGTAATACATCCTTACCGTGGTCAATTGAACTTTTTGAAAAATATAAAGATCAATGGGATTGGTCCTATCTTTCTAGTTATACATCCTTACCGTGGTCAATTGAACTTTTTGAAAAATATAAAGATCAATGGGATTGGGGGGGGCTTTCTAGTAATACATCCTTACCGTGGTCAATTGAACTTTTTGAAAAATATAAAGATCAATGGGATTGGGGGTGTCTTTCTAGTAATACATCCTTACCGTGGTCAATCGAACTCATCGAAAAATATAAAGATCAATGGGATTGGGGGTGGCTTTCTAGAAATACATCCTTACCGTGGTCAATCGAACTCATCGAAAAATATAAAGATCAATGGGATTGGCGGGAGCTTTCTGAAAATGAATCCTTACCGTGGTCAATCGAACTCATCGAAAAATATAAAGATCAATGGGATTGGTTCTATCTTTCTAGTAATACATCCTTACTGCGGTCAATCGAACTCATCGAAAAATATAAAGATCGATGGGATTGTGAGTGGAGTTGGGGTTGGGGTTGGGGTTGGGGGAGGCTTTCTACTAATACATCCTTACCGTGGTCAATCGAACTCATCGAAAAATATAAAGATCAATGGGATTGGCGGGAGCTTTCTGAAAATGAATCCTTACCGTGGTCAATCGAACTCATCGAAAAATATAAAGATCAATGGTATTGGCGGGAGCTTTCTTGGAATGAGTCGATTCATTGGCCAAAATTATCGATAAATATGGTTGATGAGATCATGCAGTATAATCAATGACGGATTCAATAACGAAGTGAAACACATTTGTCATATTGGGAAGAATTATTAGAATATTTTTCAAAATTTAATAATCGTTTATATAACAATATAAGTCCAAAAAGTGATCATTGGCTTAATACTGGTTCTGGTATCTCAGGATGTGCATATACACTACTTTTTTTACAAAAAGAGCTAAGAGTCGAATTTGCTATGGGGCGTTCAAATGCAGAAGAGAACAAACTATTATTTGATTTTTTTAGTAAGCATAAACAGCAAATTGAAGAAGTATTTGGACAACCTTTGGAGTGGTTACGTTTAGATGATAAAAAATCATCCCGTATCCAATTATCAATACTGGTAGATGGATATGATAATACATCTTGGGAACAACATTTTAAGTGGCATTTGCAAAATATAGAAAGATTAGAAAAAGCATTTAAGCCATTAATAGGTGAAGCTTACAAAGCTTTAAATAATATCAGTTAATATTTACTAATTTTAAAGTGTTTCTAAAATTAACATAATACACCTTATACGAAATGCGTTATAATTCTCTTGAAAATTCAATGCTGTAGTTTCTAGTTGATAGCCCATCTTCCCCAAGGTGGGTTTTTTTTATGATTTTTCACGTTCCATGCCTATTATTTAATCAAAGTTTCACAACTTTATTCATATGAGTTAAACAATCGTGGTTAATCATAGGGTCTAAAAAAACGGCTCCAAAAGCCTCTTTTTTCGGATTCTGGTTGTTCAGGGGTAGCAATCTGTTTAGGTGAACCGTACTTGGTTTATTGGAGACAAGTTTTTAAATCTAATTTATGTAACTATAGAGTATACCCTAAAGTTACAATCTGAAAGTTCATGAAATTATGTATCATTTAAATGATTTTTAATCATAAGTAACATGTAACTTTGATATTAAAGATTTATAATTTACAAAATTGTTCATTTTTATCCAATTGGGGCGAGAAAGAGTGAAAGGCCAAAAAGTAGGTTATGTGCGAGTGAGTTCGGTCGAGCAAAATACTGGGCGTCAACTTGAGGGGATTGAAGTCGACCGGATTTTTGTTGACCGTGCTTCAGGTAAAAATACTGACCGACCTAAATTTCAGGAAATGTTGAACTATGTCCGGGAAGGGGACAGGGTGATTGTACATTCCATGGATCGTTTTGCGCGAAGCCTGAAAGATTTGGTCACTGAAGTAGATAAACTGGTCAAACGAGGGATTGCCATCCAGTTTGTAAAAGAAAATATTACTTTTACGGCCGAATCCACCCCGATGGATAATTTGATGCTGCAATTGATGGGTGCTTTTGCACAGTTCGAACGTGAGATCATTTTAGAGCGGCAAAAGGAAGGAATAAAACTCGCCTCTGCTCAGGGGAAGTACAAAGGTCGGGTGCATAAACTAAAGCCTGACCAAGCTGAAGCTTTACGACAAGCATGGAGGGAAGGGAAGTATCCATCAAAAATGGCATTAGGAAAAGCTTTTGGGATTAGTCGTCAGGCGGTATACCGATATTTACAAGTTAGTGAATAGTGAACCGTACCGGGTTTGTCGGAGACTTTTTTATTTAAGTTAGGCCACCTGACCTAACGGGTTAATCTTATCATAGTATATTGCTTCAAACTCAAAAGGCGATACATAACCCAGTGCACTGTGTACACGCTTTTTATTGAACCAATCTACCCAATTTAGTGTCGCAAGTTGTACATCCGCTAAACCTTGCCAACCTGCTTTTAGATATTCAATCACCTCTGTTTTGTATAAGCCATTCACCGTTTCAGCCAAAGCATTATCGTATGAATCACCAGTCGTACCGACTGATGCTCGTAAATTTGCAGCTTCTAAACGATTGGTATGGCGAATGGAAAGATATTGAACACCTCTATCTGAATGATGAATCACATTCTTTGGCATGCCTCGATCATGCAATGCTTGCTCCAATGCATCGAGCACCATATCTGTATTCATTCGTGTAGATACTTTCCAGCCAACAATTGCTCGTGAGAACACATCAATAATAAAGGCGGTATAGACTCAGCCTGAATTTGTTTGAATATACGTAAAGTCACTCACCCACAGTTGGTCAGGATGATCAGCAGTAAAATTACGTTTCACTAAATCATCTGCTCGTTTTTGGTCATCTCGGCTACGGGTGGTTTGTTTGTTCTTACCTCACCAAACACCTTGTATACCTAGCTTTTTCATTAATCGAGCAACAGTACAGCGTGCGATAACATAACCTTCACGTTTCAGTTTTTGCCAGACTTTACGTACACCATACCGACCTGAACTTTCCTTCCAAATTCGTTTAATTTGTTCAGCATGATGCAAGTCATGTAAATCTCGCTTTGCTCGATGTTCTGGATTTTCGCAGAGATCTAGAGTGCGGTAATAGGTTGAAGGTGCGATTGGTAAAATTCTACAAATCGCCTCGACTCCGTACAGCTCTTTATTATTATGGATAAAATCCACCATTATTTGTGTGGGCAGTCGAGCTCCGCCTGGGCGAAAAAAGCGGCTGCTTTACGTAGAATCTCATTGGCGCGTTGCAGTTCTTTATTTTCGCGTTCGAGTTGTTTGATACGTTCTTGGTCTGAAAGCTGCTGTACTTTAACTGGATTTTGCTGATCTAAATGCTTTTGATGCCAGGCACGTAGTGTTTCAGGAGTACAACCCTTGCGCAGTATACTGCTCAGGGAGCAATAGCGGTGATCGCAGCCCAATTCGATGGATAATCTTTTTCAGATTCAATCAATAATTGAACCGCTCTTTCTCTAATTTCAGGGGTATATTTTAATTTTGTCATCGGGATAGTCTCTCAGAATATTAACTCTCCGACAAACCCGGTACGGTTCAGTCTAGGATCAATTTAAAAAATGGGTGGTGTTTCAAAAAGTATGCTGAAAAAAAGCAGGTTGGATTTTGATAAAATAGAGAAATGCGAATAACTCTAGAAATCAAGTGTCCAGCCTGCCTAAGTGACAGTATAAAGAAAAATGGCACAAAAGTAGATGGTAAGCAAAATTACCAATGTAAAATATGCAGACGTCAATTTATTGGTGATCATGCTCTCAGTTATCAAGGCTGTCACTCAGGTATCAAAACCAAAATATTACACCTCATGGTGCGAGGCAGTGGTGTCAGGGATATAGCAGAAATTGAAAGAGTAAGTATCGGTAAAGTTCTACGGACACTTAGCCAATCAAAATATCAACTTCGAGCACAGCAAAGTCATTATGAAACCCTTGAAGTAGATGAGTTTTGGACTTTTGTTGGTCATAAGCAAAATAAACAATGGCTAATTTATGCCTATCATCGAGAAACAGGTGAAATTGTTGCTTATGTATGGGGTAACCGAGATTTAGCCACTGCAAAACGACTTAAATTAAAATTGAAGCAGTTAGGTGTAAGCTATACATGTATATCAAGTGACCATTGGGATAGCTTTGTTACGACCTTTAAAGAATGCAAACAGTTGATTGGTAAATTTTTCACTGTGGGTATAGAAGGCAATAATTGTCGATTACGGCATCGAATCAGGCGAGGCTTTAGGAGAAGCTGCAACTTCTCCAAAAAGCTTGAAAATCATTTCAAAGCCTTTGATTTAGTGTTCTTTTATATCAATAATGGATTCGTTTAATGCCAGCATACTTTTTGAAACACTACCCATTTTTCACCTATTAACCAATTAGAATTAAGTTTTAAGCAGCTAAGTAATTTTACAAATACTATATCCTCATTCTTTAAAGATCAAAAAAATTGCTTTTTTATCTAACTAAAAGGTGTCTACAAAATTGGTGGCTATTCACTATAAGTTATAGAAATTACTAGATGTTTCTTTAATTCTGTTCTTTTCTATTCATTCGACACATAAGCTCACGAATTACGTAAACCCTATATAAGTTTATTTTTTAAACACTCGGATGTCTTATTTCATACATTAATTTACAGCGATTTCTTGGCGCATAAGGCTCTAATAAAAGTGTTTTTTAATTCTTGGCAGCCTTGCTACGAGTCTGTTTAATGTTGAACTAGAAAGAGGAAATCCGCATGCGTGCTCTTACCTATCATGGTGCTCGGGATGTACGAGTTGAATCTGTTCCAGATCCAGTGATTCAGGAACCAGATGACGTTATTTTAAGGGTGACAGCCACCGCCATCTGTGGCTCAGATCTGCATTTATACCGGGGAAAAATCCCGGCCACTGAAGACGGTGATATTTTCGGCCATGAATTTATGGGAATTGTAGAAGAAGTCGGCCCACAAGTAACCGAAGTCAAAAAAGGTGATCGGGTAATTATTCCCTTTGTGATTGCATGCGGTCACTGTTTTTTCTGTGAACATGAACTAATGGCTGCCTGTGAAAATACCAATACCGGCCGTGGTGCAATTCTCAATAAAAAACAGATTCCACCAGGGGCAGCTTTATTTGGCTTTAGCCATCTGTATGGTGGTATACCGGGTGGTCAAGCTGAATATGTGCGGATCCCCAAGGGCAATGTCGGACCATTTAAAGTGCCAGGCTCCCTGCCTGATGAAAAAGTATTATTCCTGACCGATATTCTACCAACCGCCTGGCAAGCAGTGAACAATGCCCAAGTTGGTCGAGGTTCCAGTGTGGCGATTTATGGTGCTGGCCCAGTCGGTCTGCTGGCTGCTGCCTGTGCGCGGATGCTCGGTGCCGAGCAGATTTTTATGGTCGATCACCATCCTTATCGTCTGCGTTTCGCACATCAAACCTATGGAGTGATTCCGGTCAATTTTGATGAAGTCGATGCCGCTGAATTTATCATTCAAAATACCACGGGTTATCGTGGAGTCGATGCCGTCATTGATGCGGTCGGTTTTGAAGCTAAAGGCAGCATGCTGGAAACCGTAATGACCAACCTGAAATTAGAAGGTTCGAGTGGTTCAGCGTTAAGACAATGTATTGCAGCGGTCCGCCGCGGCGGTGTGGTGAGTGTACCTGGAGTTTATGCCGGTCCAATTCATGGCTTCCTGTTTGGTGATGCCTTTGACAAAGGTTTAACCTTTAAAATGGGACAAACCCATGTGCATAACTACTTGCCGCAGTTGCTAGAACATATTGAAAATGGAGATCTGTCTCCAGATCTGATTATTACCCATCGCATGAAACTGGAAGATGCTGCGGAAGGTTACCGTATTTTTGATAAAAAAGAAGAAGACTGTCGTAAAGTGATTCTGACGCCATAAATATGATTAAAGGAAAGCGCCATCAGGCGCTTTTTTATTTTTTATCATCATTTTATCAATCCTCTTTTTCTTGTTTTTAAGGGCTTTGTTGCACAAAGATTTGAAATGCAAAGCGCCCCTAATTGAGCCAAATTTAAGGCGTAACTTGGGTAAGTGGTCGACCTAATTCCGTAAATCTGTTAAGCACTGCTACACGTGCATGGATCTCATTCACTTGGCTATCAAAACTCCTTGCACTGAGTTTATCTCCTAATAATTTAATGCAGTGCATCTTAGTTTCAACCAAACTTCGCCGATGATAGCCTGACCATTTTTTCCATAGTGTCCTGCCTAAACGTTTAACTGTTCGAAGTAATTCATTTCGCTCTAGCGAGCTACTCTTTGTATCTTTCCATGGTTTCGCATTTTTTCTAGGTGGAATCACCGTATGCGCTTGCCGATCTGCAATGACCTGACGGCATTGCTTGGTGTCATAAGCTCCATCGGTATAAACAGAGTCAATCGACTTTGGTGCAGGTGAATTACTGATTACCAGTATGGATGCCGATGGAACCAAAGCAGGCTATGACATCGCTTTAATGCGTCAAATCAATGATCGTGTCACGATTCCAACGATTGCTTCAGGTGGTGTAGGAAATTTACAACATTTGGCAGATGGTATTTTGAAAGGTGGCGCAGATGCTGTACTTGCAGCTTCCATTTTCCACTTTGGTCAACATACGATTCCAGAAGCGAAAAAATATTTAGCTGAGCAAGGCATTGAAATGCGCCTTTAAGCAATAAAAAATAGCGAGATCCAAACCTCTCAATGCGATTGCTTGAGAGGTTTTTTATTCGGCAAATTTTAGTCAAAAAAATACCTTGCTGAGCAAGGTATATGAAATGCGTTTATACAACGCTAGAGGGTAAACGAAAAACAATAAATTTGGATAAATATCAAGCAACAAAAAGGCTTGGGCTAAATTAGCGAGATATTCAGCAAAAATATTGACATTAAAAACCAATTTTATTGACAATTCACGACATAAGCACACGACCAGCATCATGTTTTGTCAAAATGCCCTCTTCACGCTTTATCAAGAAGCAACCGATACTTTTTCGATCTCTTCTGTCTGAGCAGCGGCCACCAATTTTGGTTTCTGTTCTACCCATTTAGCAGGAAATACTGATTCAATCGCTTCAGTTAATATCTTCGAAATCGGTGTAGGTAAAGGTAGACCCAATGGATTGGCTTCTTTCAAATCTGCTGAAGACACCACACGCGTCCCCATCACATAATCAAACCAAGGACGAGTAACACACCAATTTGCATCTTGGTTCGAGTTCATGTGGTGATCATAGTGCCACGGGATTGTACGCTTCGCCCAATCAGGCTCAAGATGGGCACGGCGATGAACATAATAATAATTCCCCGCACTATAAATCGCTGCAAGCGCCATGCCTTTTGAAAAAGGATAGAACACAACACTTAGCACACCTGCGGCTACAGCAAGTGACATTAACTCATTGCGCGTACGCCAGTTGTCCAGACCCTCGACATAACAATCATCAGAAAAGCCCTGCTTGCGCACTTCACGGTGGTGTGCCCAGTGCGATTCCATCTGTTTTGGCGTTGGGCTGAAACGTGGCTTGCCTTTACGGTGAACCCCATGCAGTAGATATTTATGGGCAAACCATTCATAACCGTTTGCAATCACCAAACCTGCAACAAAACCCTTCAACATGGTTTTCTCCAAATGTTTCCTTATTTTTTTAAAGATATAAATTTTTGTAGGCGAAGTATTGACGATACGATATATTTATATTGACAAAACACGACAGAATAAGGAGTAGACAGGATGTCCCAACTCAAGAACTATACAGGCTCTGTTTATGGCGGATTAGGGCATTTATTAAAGGCTTATTGCGAAACAAAAAATATTGAAATTCCTGAGCAATTACAACAAGTCCAAAATCTTGAACGTTTTGATTACGTCATTTGGCGTGACTTACTTGAAGATCTTAATCGTTTAAATCCCAAGGCTTTGTTGCACAAAGATTTGAAATGCAAAGCGCCCCTAATTGAGCCAAATTTAAGGCGTAACTTGGGTAAGTGGGCGACCTAATTCCGTAAATCTGTTAAGGACTGCTACACGTGCATGGATCTCATTCACTTGGCTACCAAAACTCCTTGCGCTGAGTTTATCTCCTAATAATTTAATGCAGTGCATCTTAGTTTCAACCAAACTTCGCCGATGATAGCCTGACCATTTTTTCCATAGTGTCCTGCCTAAACGTTTAATTGTTCGAAGTAATTCATTTCGCTCTAGCGAGCTACTCTTTGTATCTTTCCATTGTTTCGCATTTTTTCTAGGTGGAATCACCGCATGCGCTTGCCGATCTGCAATGACCTGACGGCATTGCTTGGTGTCATAAGCTCCATCGGTATAAACAGAGTCAATCCGCTCATCTTGTGGAATCTGATCAAGTAAATCACCAAGCACCTGTGAATCACTGACATTATTGGTTGTAAGCTGAACTGCTCGTATTTGTAGGGTTTTGGCATCTATACCAATATGAAGTTTACGCCATTGGCGACGATATTCAGATCCATGTTTCTTGCGTTTCCATTCGCCCTCACCTAGAAACTTCATGCCTGTAGAGTCCATGAGTAGATGCAGCCCATCGCTACTTTTTTGGTAGCTGATTACAATATCAATATGCTTTTGTCTTCTACAAAGCGTGGTGTAATCTGGAGCTATCCAATTTAATCCGCAAAGTTTAATCAGACTTTGTACAAAGCCAGTAACCATACGTAAAGACAGACGAAATAAGGATTTAATCATTAAGCAGCATTGGATGGCTGCGTCGGAGTAGGTTTGATTTCGCCCTTGTTTGCCTTTTGATGGAGCATACCATTGCGTAGCAGGATCAATCCAAATGGCAATATTTCCGCGACTCATGAGTGCTCGGTTATATGCGGGCCAATTGGTTGTGCGGTAGATTTTGTGTGTAGGCTTCTTCATTTGAAAATTATATCGCTAAAAAAGCCTTTACAGATAGGTTTGTGCAACAAAGCCGAGTCAATCTGCTCATCTTGTGGAATCTGATCAAGTAAATCACCAAGCACCTGTGAATCACTGACATTATTGGTTGTAAGCTGAACTGCTCGTATTTGCAGGGTTTTGGCATCTATACTAATATGAAATTTACGCCATTGGCGACGATATTCAGGTCCATGTTTCTTGCGTTTCCATTCGCCCTCACCTAGAAACTTCATGCCTGTAGAGTCTATGAGTAGATGCAGCCCATCGCTACTTTTTTGGTAGCTGATTGCAATATCAATATGCTTTTGTCTTCTACAAAGCGTACTGTAATCTGGTGCTGTCCAATTTAATCCGCAAAGTTTAATCAGACTTTGCACAAAGCCAGTGACCATACGTAAAGACAGACGGAATAAGGATTTAATCATTAAGCAGCATTGGATGGCTGCGTCGGAGTAGGTTTGATTTCGCCCTTGTTTGCCTTTTGATGGAGCATACCATTGCGTAGCAGGATCAAACCAAATGGCAATATTTCCGCGACTCATGAGTGCTCGGTTATATGCGGGCCAATTGGTTGTGCGGTAGATTTTCTGTGTAGGCTTCTTCATTTGAAAATTATATCGCTGAAAAAGCCGTTACAGATAGG
>NZ_JBMPXW010000003.1:0-15222 GCF_049367455.1 Acinetobacter lwoffii | reverse complement strand
CGGGTATGATTGTCTTTATTGCCTAAAGCGACATTGGCAAGATCACGCTTCAAATATTCAAAGATTTCCTGTTTTGGTTCAGTACAGCATTGCATCAACAGGCTACAGATCTGGTTATGGGTCATTCTTACCCCAAAACCGGCTTTTCCTCCCAGAGAAGCAATACTTTCCTGGGCAATTCTTTCAACCTTCCCATCGCTGACTTTACGGTCAAATCGGGGAATAAATAAAGTCTTACCATGCAGCTCCAGTTCCTGATGAACACGAAGTCCCAGGTATTGGGCAATTTTCATATATAAGGCTTCGTGCATCAAAATTTTATCTAGATTCTGATCACTGCCACGACTGAATTTCACCAGCCAATGCTGTTTGACCTGATCATCTGTCAGCGTGTGATCCAGATAGAACAGGTCATCGTGACCTTGGGTCAGCAGTAATTTTGGCCACTCGCCCTGAATACCAGAAGAACCGGCAATAAAAAGTCCATAAGAGGCCAAGGATTCAATAAATTTTTCTTGACGTTCTACGACTTGGTCCAGACTAAAGCCATGATTCTGCTGAACAGGGAACTGCCCCTGTAGCCATTCATAAGCCTCTTTAATCCGTAAATTACCAATCGGATTGCCTGCACCCGCTTTTAAAAGCGCCCAGTCTGCTTGTTCCTGAGTATTTTCAGAAAAATTAAGCTGACGGAGTAATTCTTTACGACCATAACCTTGAGGTAACAAATCCATCAGGAAGGCCGGCCAGGTAGATTGCAAGGTATTTTGCACATTTACTGGTAAATGATAGGCTAGCGCATGCCCATCGCTTAGGTTCATATAAGAAATAGCATATTCAAATAGATATGATGTGCGCGTGGCTGCTTGCCATCCAGTTTGTTGTTGACCGACAATCTCAACAATAGCGCAATCCAGCCATTCATCTTCCTGATAAACCTGCAGTGTGCAATATTGATCCATAATTTTATTAAAATAGTAAAGTAAAGTGATTTTATTTATTATATACCTATTTTAATAAAAAACTAATTTTATCTTCTAAAAGTTCTTTACCATTCTAAAAGGCCTTTCTTCACTAGAATACAAGACCCATGAGGCTATATAACAAGATGTATCCTGATAGAAATCACGATATAACCCAATTCATCCAAAAATAAGTTTGGCTAAAGACCTACATCGACATATAGCTTATAAATTTAATAATCCTGTAATTTTTTAAATATCTGGGGATATCTAGCCCTTACTACCTATAACTGCTTTTCTTTTGAATAAAATTTTAAGCAGCAAATAAAGGACTAAATCCCCGTTTGCGTAGTAATTTTCGGTACATGCTTGAACTCCGATCTGCCGGAAAATGCGCTTCTAAAGATAAATCCAGAGGTAAATATTCAGGTTTCTGATTTTCTACAATCACACGATCTTCCTCGAAAATTTTCATATTGAATGCATAGGCATCTTCAACCGGTAAATCTTTATCATAATTGCGGCAAATAGGCGCAAAAAGTCGTGTTGAACGTGCAGTCATCGGTGAAGCCGCATTCATGATGACCTGCTTGGCATCATTCGGAAAATGAATCGTAAGGGTTGCAGTAAAGGGTAGGCTCACTTCAAAATGACGTAACCATTTAAAATCTTCCTGGCCACGCTGCTCTGTTCCGATCGGATAACGTCCCACACTACTGATATAATCTGCATTAAAACCAACATCCGTTTCTGTCGTACTGTAATCAGGAACTTCTACATCCTCCGGATCACCAAAAGTATCGGGATGCACCCAGGCAAAATGTGCCACATCAATAAAACCTTCGAGCTGTCTTCCTGCAAAACATTGAATGTCTATCTGAGGGCAGACCAGTTGCTGATACTCAGCATCATCCCAAAAAGGCATATTAGGAATATGAGGTTCTGCATCTTTTGTAGCGCTTAATGAACACCAGATCAGACCATACTTTTCTACCGCAGCATAAGTTTTCAAATGGAAACGTTCCGATATTGTATGCTGAGGATGTGCAGGAATACGGTTGCATTTACCTTCATTGCCAAAGCGTAAACCGTGATAACGACACACCACGCCTTGGCCGTCATTTTTTCCCAAGCTTAAAGGTACACCGCGATGCGGACATGCATCTTTCGCCACCACCAGTTCATCGTTCATTTTATAAATCACCAGAGGCATATCAAGCAGCATGCTACTTGTTGGCTGATCTGTAATATCACGCGCAAGTGCAATCGGATACCAGTACTGAGCCAAAAGATTCCAGTCATGTTCCTCGAATGTCATATGGACTGGTAAGTCGGGACTAAAAGCGGCGATATTTGTATTCATAATGGGTTCTGTGTCATGACCTTTAGCTGGACTATAAAACAGCAATGTGTTCTATGAAATTTCAATTAATAGGACATAGGATTGCGTAAATCAGAACACTGACCAGCGATTAAAAACAAAATAAGCATCTTTCCAGGTTTTTTATGTTCAACCACGCAAATATTGAGATGGGATATTTCTAAGCTTAAATTTCGCTGAAAATAATCTTTTAAAGCCTATGTTAGCGCT
The DNA here is from genome assembly GCF_049367455.1 of Acinetobacter lwoffii. GTDB lineage: Bacteria > Pseudomonadota > Gammaproteobacteria > Pseudomonadales > Moraxellaceae > Acinetobacter > Acinetobacter lwoffii_W. The sequence goes on along the minus strand of NZ_JBMPXW010000003.1, from coordinate 12,669 downwards.
GTCGATATCGGCTCTACCACTGAACTGGCTTTTTTGATGACTTATATCATTGGCGCTATCTGTGTATGGAATATCCCACTTGCTGCAGGGATGGCGGTTCTACTCACGATCATCCTGATGGGCAAACAGACATTGCATCAATTTGCCGGAAAAACGATCCAAAGCTATGAGTTAAGAGATGGCTTACTTTTATTGGCTTTGATATTGATTGCGTTGCCGGTCATGCCCAATAAGCCCTTGTGGGGCGCCGTACTGAATCCCTATATCATCCTTAAACTACTCATTTTAATCTTGATTGTGCAGTCCATGGCACATGTGGCAAAACGAATCCTATCCAATGATAAGGCTCTCATTTTATCTGCCTTAGCCTCGGGATTTGTCTCCAGTACGGCCACGATTGCCAGTTTGGGCATGCAAGTCCGATCCGGGCGGGCCAGTGCAAAATTAAATGCAGGCGCCGGATTGATCTCCTGTATTGCCACCTTATTACAGCTCTTGCTGATTGTTCTGGGAGTGAGCGTAGAGTGGTTCAAGTTCCAGCTGATTCCGAGTTTGGTGGGGATCGGAATTTTATGTATTGCAGCCGGATTCTTGATTTATCGAACTCCCCAAGCGGATAACAGTACGACCATCAATGAAATACGGCTTTGTTGCACAAACCTATCTGTAAAGGGTTTTTCAGCGATATAATTTTCAAATGAAGAAGCCTACACACAAAATCTACCGCACAACCAATTGGCCCGCATATAACCGAGCACTCATGAGTCGCGGAAATATTGCCATTTGGTTTGATCCTGCTACGCAATGGTATGCTCCATCAAAAGGCAAACAAGGGCGAAATCAAACCTACTCCGACGCAGCTATCCAATGCTGCTTAATGATTAAATCCTTATTCCGTCTATCTTTACGTATGGTCACTGGCTTTGTGCAAAGTCTGATTAAACTTTGCGGATTAAATTGGACCGCACCAGATTACAGTACGCTTTGTAGAAGACAAAAGCATATTGATATTGCAATCAGCTACCAAAAAAGTAGCGATGGGCTGCATCTACTCGTAGACTCTACAGGCATGAAGTTTCTAGGTGAGGGCGAATGGAAACGCAAGAAACATGGAGCTGAATATCGTCGCCAATGGCGTAAACTACATATTGGTATAGATGCCAAAACCCTACAAATACGCGCTATTCAGCTCACAACCAATAATGTCAGTGATTCACAGGTGCTTGGTGATTTACTTAATCAGATTCCACAAGATGAGCAGATTGACTCTGTTTATACCGATGGAGCTTATGACACCAAGCAATGCCGTCAGGTCATTGCAGATCGGCAAGCACATGCGGTGATTCCACCTAGAAAAAATGCGAAACCATGGAAAGATACAAAGAGTAGCTCGCTAGAGCGAAATGAATTACTTCGAACAGTTAAACGTTTAGGCAGGACATTATGGAAAAAATGGTCAGGCTATCATCGCCGCAGTTTGGTGGAAACCAAGATGCATTGCATCAAATTATTAGGCGATAAATTAATGGCAAGAAGCTTTCCTAGTCAGGTGAATGAAATTCATGCACGTGTAGCAGTCCTCAACAGATTTACGGAATTAGGTCGACCACTTACCCAAGTTACGCCTTAAATTTGGCTCAATTAGGGGCGCTTTGTATTTCAAATCTTTGTGCAACAAAGCCCCTCTAAGCATCTTAATATCCTCATCAGGTTTGGCTGAAATTACTATAACAAGAGCTTACTTTTGCGAGGGTAAGTATTTGTTGGAAACATTTTATAAAAACAATTTTTTTTAAATATGAAAATCCAAAGATTAAATAGATGAAGATAACGGTCAGCTAGAACCGCTATCTTCTGTGCCAGATTAGCCGTTAATAATACTGCCGCCATTCACATGAATCACCTGACCTGAAATATAGCTGGCTTCTTCACTGGCCAGAAATAAATACGCCGGTGCTACTTCACTTGGCTGGCCCATGCGGCCCATTGGGGTACTTTTACCAAAATCTTTAAGCTGTTCTTCATCAAAACTGCTCGGAATGAGTGGGGTCCAGATTGGGCCCGGAGCGACACCATTGACGCGAATGCCCGTTTTATTTTTTAATAAATTGGTGGAAAGGCTTCGGGTAAATGTAGTGATGGCACCTTTCGTGCTGGCATAGTCAATCAGCTGATCATGTCCGTGATAACTGGTAATACTGGTGGTATTGATAATGCTGTCACCTGCTTGCATATGCGGAATCACCGCCTGAGTCAGGTGGAACATCGACAGAATATTAACATTAAATGTTTTAAGTAATTGCTCGGGCGAGATATCGGTAATACTTTCTTTCGGGTATTGAACCCCGGCATTATTGACCAGAATATTAATCGTTTTAAATTCCTGAAGGGTCTTTTCCACCATTTTCTTGATTTCATCTTGATCTTGTAAATCACATTGAATCAGCAGACAACGGCGGCCTTCATCTTCCACCATTTTTTTGGTGTCCCGTGCATCCTGATCTTCATCCAGATAGCAAATAGCGATATCTGCACCTTCGCGGGCAAATAAGACCGATACAGAGCGGCCAATTCCGCTATCACCACCAGTAATCAAGGCAACTTTGCCTTTTAATTTTTCACTGCCTTTATAATGCGGTTTAATAATTTCCGGTGCAGGGTCCATTTGGGTTTGCACGCCAGGTTGATGGTCTTGGGTTTCAGTTGAAGCTGGGGTTTCAGGATAATGATTCATATCTTTTCCAATTCCAATGATTGTGGCCATATAAGAAAAAATATATTAGAAGCTTTTGGGCAAAATGAGGCTGGACTCAACATTTCATAACAGAATGTATTCGAGATTTATCAATTATTCATTGAAACGGATCAGGTTGACCAATCAGAACAGAAAAAGCTAATGGAACAGCTTCTGGCTACACTTAAATAGTTAAGGTGGTCTTGAAAGGTGAAATTTGATTAGGAAAGGTAAAGTATCAACGGAGATTTAAAATCTAGACATACATAGGCCTTTTTTACTGGGCTTGTATATAAAATAAATGGAGAGTTTGTTAACTCTCCATTTATTCATTCTGATGTATTTAAAAAATTTCTATAGAAATAAATTAAAGATTATCACTTAAATTAATTCTGGCTTGTGCTGCTTTTTCCTTTTTGACTGAGGTTTTACCCCAGTTAAACTTTTGTGCGCAGATGCCTAAGCCTACAATAAATAATGCAAGCACACTGGTATAAACCACTTCTTTAAAATACGTCCCCTCAATAATCATGGTAATTAAAGCGCCGACAATAAAGATAATGACCAGATAAGTGAGCCATGGGAATAACCACATCTTGAATGGAATATTTTGTCCTTCAGCTTCCAGTTTTTTACGTAACTTAAGCTGAGAAATGGCAATAGCAAGATAGACATATAAAGATACGGTACCCGTCGCTAACATCAAGACATCATAAATATTCATACTTTCGGTGGCAGTCAGATAAATCGCCACGAAAGAAAACAGGCTTGAAAAGATGACACCTACCCATGGGCTGTTATTGCGGTTGGTTAAACCGAAACTCTTTGGTGCATCTCCACGTTTGGAGAGGGAATAGACCATGCGTGAACAGGTATAAAGTGCGGAGTTAAAGCAGCTACATACCGAGGTGAGCACGACAAAATTAACAATATGGCGTGCTTCTGGAATACCGAGTGCAGTAAGCGCTACGCTATACGTACCCCAGGTCGGATCTTTCAATAAAGGATTATTGTGTGGAATCAGGCAAACCGTAATCAACATTGAACCGACATAGAATAAAATGATACGCCATACAATTGAATTAGCGGCCTTACGAATTTCCTTGGCTGGATCTTTGGTTTCAGCTGCTGCTACGGTGACAATCTCTGCTCCCATATAAGCAAACATTACACCCAATAAGGCCGTGATCACCGATGAAAACCCATTAGGCATAAAGCCTTGAGCGGTTAGATGAGTTGTACCACCGAGCATAGAGGCATCGCCCCAAGGCCACAGGTGCATCACGGCCAAACTACCAAACACCAGAAACAGTACAATGGCAATGACTTTAATCAGGGCAAACCAGAACTCGAATTCACCAAAGTTTTTTACGTCACGGAGGTTAATCCAGACCAGCGCTACAGTGACCAGAAGCATATAGCCCCAGATCGGGATAAATGGAAACCAGCTATTTAAGATTTTCCCGGCGACAAAGGCTTCCCAGCCCATGAGCAAGGTCCAGAAAGACCAGTATAACCAGCCGATGGAAAATCCGGCCCAGCGCCCGATTCCTCGGTCCGCATAGGTTGAAAATGAGCCGCTGTCGGGATTCAGTACCGCCATTTCTCCCAGCATACGCATAATGAGTAAAACTAATATTCCACCTAGAGTATAGGCAATGAGTGCAGCAGGTCCTGCAGAATAGATGACATTACCGGAGCCGACAAAGAGTGCTCCACCAATGACGCCGGCAATTGAAATCATGGTGAGATGGCGTGATTTAAGTCCGTTTTTTAAGCCGTTTGATGATTCGGAATTGGAGAAATGTTGATGTTCTGCCATATAATTTCCCTTAATATCAATAGCGTAGCGGCAATAAAATTCCTTATTTGGCTTACGCTATCTTATCCTTTGAAACTGTAACCGAATTCATCAGTGCTTGACCAATATTAAGTTAATCTTAATAAAATGAATCCTTGTAGCCCTATAGACAGGATCACACTTTGATTAAAGTACGGTTACATGCTGTTCATGTATGCGGTTAATTTCTCTTTTTTGTTGTAAAGTGACGAGAGCCATTTTTGAGCAATTCAAAGGAGCCAATTGGCTTAAGAGATAAAAAATATAAGCAGGCAATATTTACAGAAAAATAAAGCTTACCTAAAATATCAGGCTAAAAGCAGGTTTACGTTCCCTTTAAAAATAAATTAAAAGCTTTTTGATTTTAAAAATATAATTGTATTGATCCCTGAGTTTTTACTAAGTTAAAGTGCGGATCCCATGCTCGCGCAAGCACTTTAACAATATCCCGAAAGCCACCAGAATTTCCTGTTCACTCACACAGGCAAAGCCCAGTAATAATCCTTTCTGCCGGGTGGAATAATGTTTGGTATAGTATTGCGATAAGGCTCTGACCTTGATTCCCAGTTCAAGCGCTTTGGATGCAATCAAGACATCATCACTGCTGCTGGGCAATTTTAAAATCAGATGCAAACCGGCGGCGGTATTGTATTCATGCAGAAAATCTTCACCTAAATGTCGGCGAATCAGGTCAATTAAAAAAGCGTGGCGTTTGCCATACAATAAACGCATTCGTCGGATATGCGCTTCATAATGTCCTTCACGGATAAATTCAGCGAGTGTTTGCTGATCGATTAAGTGACCACCACGATAAAGTTCCGAAGCTACAATTCGCAATGAAGAAAAGAGCTGTTTTGGTACCACTAAATAGCCAATACGCAGGGCCGGATAAATCGTCTTACTGAACGTCCCCATATAAATCACCGGAGAATCCGGCTCTAAACCTTGTAAAGAAGGATAGGGCTGGCCCGAGAACCTGAACTCGCTGTCATAATCATCTTCAACAATCCAGCTATTGTGCTGGCGTGCCAGTGCAATTAACTGTTTGCGCCGTTCTAAACTTAAATGTGAGCCCAAAGGATACTGATGCGACGGCGTCACAAAAATCAGTTTAGGTGGTTTCTTGGGATGCAGATCGGGAATAATCCCTTCCTGATCCACCGGTAAGGAACGTAGATTGACGCCATTAATTCGTAAAATATTACGCGCGCCCCAATAGGCTGGATCTTCGATCCAGACCTCATCGCCTATGTCGCTTAAAGTACGCGAGACCAAATCAATCGCCTGATGGGTGCCTTCGGTAATAATGATCTGATCAGCATCGCACTGCACTGAACGGGCAATTTTCAGATATTCTGCCAGCTCCTGACGCAGTTCTAGGGAGCCACCGGCATTGCTGTAAATCAGGTTGTTAACTTGAGGTTCACGGCTCAAACGCGTTTGGATTTTGCTGAAAATATGATGCGGAAATTCGGTTACATCGGGTGCGCCCGGTACAAAGGCTCCCCATTGATAAGGCGAAGCCGCGGAATAGCCGAGCAAGTAAGAACCGCGTTGCGACAGATTATAATTTTGCTGTGCTTTTTTTTCTGCAACGGCAGGAGAATTCTGTTCTGCCTTCACCAAAAAGGATTCGGATAATTTCTCTACTACCCAGGTACCTTGACCGGTACGGGCATCAACATAACCCTGTGCCTGTAATTGTTCATAGGCATTTAACACCGTATTACGCGATACCTGAATCTCTTTAGCCAAATCACGTGATGCAGGCAAGCGGGTTTTGGGAGCCAATACGCTATCAATAATCGCGTTACGCAAGCAGCGGAACAGGCGCATCTGTAATGTTCCTGTGACATCTTGCTGCAATCGCTGCAGTAAATAATCTCCAAGCAAGCTACGCAATTGGCTCTCTCCTACAAATTTGAAATGGCTCTCGTGAGAGCGGTATTGCTAGGTGCAAAATAGTCTGATCAGGCAGTCATTGTAAAGTGTCTTGTATGCGTTTTGATCATGTACCTGCGGCTTGAATGCGAGCATACAGGCGGGCAGGCAATATACACAGATACCGATTAAAACTAAAGCGGAAAATCTAGACACTGATTTTGTTTGGAGCGCGCTGAACTAAGACCTGAATCAAGCAATGATTGCCATAACAGCCGAATAGAGATGTGTTGCAGCCGCCAGGACATACGACTGCATATAACAAAAGGATCATAGAATGAACATGATGATGAAAGGATTGACCTATACCGAGCAAGGTACAACGGCCTGGAACAATTATCTTAAGCAACTGGATAAAGTAGCGCCTTATCTGGGTGAGCTGAGTGAACGACTGGACATGCTGCGACGCCCAAAGCGCAGTTTGATTGTCGATGTCCCGGTCATTATGGATGATGGTACGGTTCAGCATTTTGAAGGCTATCGTGTTCAGCACAATTTAACCCGCGGTCCGGGCAAAGGCGGTGTGCGTTTTCATCCAGATGTCAATTTGGATGAGGTGATGGCTCTGTCAGCCTGGATGACAATCAAATGTGCTGCTCTAAATTTACCTTTTGGTGGAGCCAAAGGCGGTGTGCGAGTCGATCCGAGCCAGCTTTCCAAACGCGAACTGGAACGCTTGACCCGACGTTATACGGCAGAAATCAATTTAATTATTGGACCGCAAAAAGATATTCCGGCACCGGATGTAGGAACCAATCCGCAAATCATGGCCTGGATGATGGACACCTTTTCCATGAATGCAGGTTCTACGATTACTGGTGTAGTGACCGGAAAGCCGGTGCATTTAGGGGGTTCTTTAGGCCGTAGTAAAGCCACAGGCCGTGGTGTGTTTATTAGCGGCCGTGAAGTTGCCCAGCAAATCGGTCTGGATTTAAAAAATGCTCGGGTCTGTGTACAGGGTTTCGGTAATGTCGGGAGTGAAGCTGCGCTGCTTTTCCAGGAAAATGGCAGCAAAGTGATCTGTGTTCAGGACCATTCCGCCACCCTGTATCAAGAAGAGGGGATTGATATTAAAAAGCTGCTTGAATACTCCAATGCCCACCATAAAATTCAGGGATTTTCTGCCAGTGATGAAATTTCTGCATCAGCTTTTTGGAGCATTCCTGCCGAAGTTTTTATTCCGGCAGCACTGGAAGGTGTGATTAATACTCAGGTCGCGCAAAATATTCAGGCCAAAATGATTCTGGAAGGTGCCAATGGTCCCACTTTGACTGAAGCGGATGAAATTCTGAGTGAGCGTCATATTACGGTGGTGCCAGACGTGATCTGCAATGCGGGTGGCGTGACGGTCAGCTATTTTGAATGGGTTCAGGATTTGGCCAGCTATTTCTGGACTGAGGAAGAGATTAACCAGCGTATGGATGCCAGTATGAAAAATGCGGTACAGGATGTATGGCAAAAAGCAGTTCAGGCCGGATGTTCTTTGCGTACAGCCGCTTATATTCTGGCTTGTGAACGTATTTTAATGGCACGCCAGGAACGCGGCATCTATCCGGGTTAAGCGAAGTTTTTTGCAAGATGAATTAATCCATAAAAACGACTAGATTTAATCCATGATGACCCATCGTAAATTTTTGCAATGGGTTTTTAAATTGGCTTCTTTATTTAAAAAGGAGCCAATTTTCATTATAAATATAAATAATTGTTTATAAATAAAATAATTTTATATTTTGACTATTTTACTCGTTTTAAATAGATCAATTGGCTCCTTTGAATTACTCAATAATGGCTCTCGTCTCATACGCGTAAAAGCGCAAAATGAACAACATCAGCCAGTCTTTGGCAAATTTCTATCCCAAGATCCGGATAGCAAAATTTACAACGTATGAATCAAGAATGAGGATACAAAATGGACAGTAAACACTCAGCACTGAATGCACGTAAACAGCAGGCAACACCACGTGGTGTTGGGGTCATGTGTCAATGGTACGCAGAGAAAGCAGAAAACTCGACCATCTGGGATGCAGAAGGCAATCAATATATCGACTTTGCGGGCGGGATCGCCGTACTGAATACCGGCCATCGTCACCCTAAAATTATTGCTGCGGTCACTGAACAATTAACCAAATTTACCCATACGGCTTATCAGGTTGTACCATACGAGAGTTACGTTGCTCTGGCAGAACGTATCAATGCACGCGCTCCAATTCAAGGTGCTGCAAAAACCTCATTCTTTTCGACTGGTGCTGAAGCTGTCGAAAATGCAGTTAAAATTGCCCGTGCCCATACTGGCCGTCATGGCATCGTGACTTTTGGCAATGGTTTCCATGGTCGCTCATTTATGACGATGGCCATGACCGGTAAAACTGCACCTTATAAACGCGACTTTGGGGTGATGCCTGGTGGTGTTTTCCATGCCCGTTATCCGGTGGAATCCAAAGGCATTAGTGTTGATGATGCAATTCAAAGCATTGAAGACATTTTCGCAGAAGATATTGCTGCGCATGACGTAGCAGCAATTGTGCTTGAACCTGTACAAGGCGAAGGCGGTTTTAATGTGGTGCCAGCAGAATTCCTGAAACGCTTGCGTGTATTATGCGATCAAAACGGCATTTTACTGATTGCTGATGAAGTACAGTCTGGTTTTGCGCGTACAGGTAAACTGTTTGCGATGGATTATTATGAGACCAAGGCAGACCTGATTACAATGGCCAAGAGTCTAGGCGGCGGTTTCCCGATCTCAGGCGTTGTAGGTCGTGCTGAAGTCATGGATGCACCAAATCCAGGTGGATTGGGCGGTACTTATGCCGGTAACCCGGTTGCTGTTGCGGCTGCCCATGCGGTACTGGATATCATTGAAGAAGAAGGTCTTTGTGAAAGAGCGAATGATCTAGGCGCAGAACTGGTTGATGTTTTACATGAACTGAAAATGTCATCTAGCATGGTCAAAGATATTCGTGCACTGGGCTCAATGGTGGCGGTTGAGCTTGAAACTGCGGAACAGGCAAAAGCTGTACAAAACCATGCCATGCAAAATGGTCTGTTAATCCTGACCTGCGGTCGTTATGGTAATGTAATCCGTTTCCTATACCCGCTCACGATTCCGGCAGAACAGTTCCGTGCGGGATTGGCTATCTTGAAACAAGGGTTTGCACTGTCTGTCGCAGCCTAATAAAAGAGTAATGATCATGCTTCAAGCGCAATATAGAGATTTATTACAGCATCCTGATATCAGCTTCGATCAGCCTGCCACGGATGAATATATTGAAGTCAAAGATGCAGCAACCCAAGCCACTTTGGCCTGGGTAAAATCCCATGACCGGACATCTGTAGAACAGCTGATAGCTCGTTCTCAGCAAGCCCAAAAAGCCTGGAAAACCAAGACAGCCCTCGAACGTGCGGATGTGCTTTGGGCCTGGTTCAATCTGATGCAGGAACATAAAGAATCTTTGGCTCAGATTCTGACTGCTGAACAGGGTAAGCCACTGGCTGAGGCGCGTGGTGAAATTGGTTATGCCGCTTCCTTTATCCGCTGGTTTGCCGAGCAGGCGCGCCGTATTGATGGTGACGTGTTGACACCAACGCTTGCCCATCAGCGTTTATTGGTCGTTAAACAGGCGATTGGGGTAACAGCTGCGATCACGCCATGGAATTTCCCGGCGGCGATGATTACCCGTAAAGCCGCGCCAGCTCTGGCTGCTGGCTGTTCCATGCTGGTTAAACCGGCTGAACAAACACCTTTAACCGCCTATGCGCTTGAAGTTTTGGCCTTGCGCGCAGGTTTGCCACAAGATGTATTGCTGCATGTTAGTGGTGATGCGGTTGCAGTGGGTCAGGTCTTATGTGAAAGCGAAACTGTGAAAAAGTTAAGCTTTACCGGTTCGACTCAAGTCGGCCGTATCCTGATGCAGCAATGTGCACCGACCATCAAAAAACTGTCTTTAGAACTTGGTGGCAATGCACCGGTTCTGGTCTTTGATGACGCCAATCTTGAACAGGCGGTACAGGGCATCATGGCCAGTAAATTCCGGAACAGTGGGCAGACCTGTGTTTGTGCGAACCGGATTTATGTACAAGATGGCATTTATGATGCACTGGTAGAAAAACTGGTGGCTGCTGTTGCCAAGCTGAAAGTCGGGGATGGCCGGGATGAAGCTTCTACCCAAGGTCCATTAATTGATGAGGCTGCGATTGAAAAAGTGCAATCACATATTGCAGATGCAGTGAGCAAAGGCGCACAGGTGAAAACCGGTGGACAGCGCTCAAATCTGGGCGGTACATTCTTCGAACCAACGCTTCTGACTGAAGTCACCCAACAGATGCGTATTGCAAAAGAAGAAACTTTTGGACCGTTGGCGCCGTTATTCCGCTTCAAGACTGAAGAAGAAGCAATTCAGATGGCGAACGATACGGAATTCGGTCTGGCCACCTATGTATTTAGCCAAAGTACAGCACGTCAGTGGCGTGTAGGCGAAGCCTTAGAATACGGTATGGTGGGAATCAATACCGGAGCTATCTCTAATGAGGTTGCGCCATTTGGTGGAGTCAAGCAATCAGGATTAGGCCGTGAAGGGTCCAAATTCGGTATGGATGAATATCTTGAAATGAAATATCTCTGTGTTGATATTTCTTCATAATGACGTTTAAAAAGTAAACGTATTCATTAAAAAACTGATAAGAAAATATCAGCCTCCAGTGAATCCCGCGTTTAATTTAAACCGGGATTCCTGTGATAGAGCAAGGATTTAACAGACAGATTGGAGCAGGGCATATTTTCAGTTGTTAAACCATTCTTCTTCTCTAAAATTCCCGCAAATATCAATTAAAGCATCAGCTTCTCATCAGGATTTAACCCTGATTTCTAACTTTAAACCAAAAGCATCCAGTAATTTCTGCATAGACTTGAGTGTTGGATTTCCTTCAGGTTGTTCCATTTTCTGTAGAGTCTGGGGAGCAATCTTGGTAATTTTAGCCATATCGTTGAGTGTGAGGTGCAACTCGGTACGAATGAAGCGAGCAACCTGATGAAAAGGCCAGTCAGGATTGTTGCTGACGGTTTCAAGTACAGATAATCTCTTTTGCATCTGTTGAATCGGGGTCAGGGGCTTAAAGCGTTTATCCATGATTCAGCTCCTCCAATTGTTGGCAAATATTATTAATTCGATACTGGCTATTTTCAAGAATTTCAGGTGCCAATTGCAGATGCTGCATGTGCTCGAGTAACCCCTGATAAAGTGGTAATTGCTCGATTAATACCGCTTTGATTTCTTGTGGATCAATCATCGTGCTTTCGGCGATCTGTTCAATGACTGAATGCCAAATTGGCATGCCACCATGATCATCTCGCTCCCAACGTGTAGTTCGGGCAATACCATCTGGATGGAGCCACATCGGCGCAAAATCAAATAATGGGGTTAGTTGAATGATTCCATTATTGAAACGTTGAATCGCTGTATTACGGGTATGATTGTCTTTATTGCCTAAAGCGACATTGGCAAGATCACGCTTCAAATATTCAAAGATTTCCTGTTTTGGTTCAGTACAGCATTGCATCAACAGGCTACAGATCTGGTTATGGGTCATTCTTACCCCAAAACCGGCTTTTCCTCCCAGAGAAGCAATACTTTCCTGGGCAATTCTTTCAACCTTCCCATCGCTGACTTTACGGTCAAATCGGGGAATAAATAAAGTCTTACCATGCAGCTCCAGTTCCTGATGAACACGAAGTCCCAGGTATTGGGCAATTTTCATATATAAGGCTTCGTGCATCAAAATTTTATCTAGATTCTGATCACTGCCACGACTGAATTTCACCAGCCAATGCTGTTTGACCTGATCATCTGTCAGCGTGTGATCCAGATAGAACAGGTCATCGTGACCTTGGGTCAGCAGTAATTTTGGCCACTCGCCCTGAATACCAGAAGAACCGGCAATAAAAAGTCCATAAGAGGCCAAGGATTCAATAAATTTTTCTTGACGTTCTACGACTTGGTCCAGACTAAAGCCATGATTCTGCTGAACAGGGAACTGCCCCTGTAGCCATTCATAAGCCTCTTTAATCCGTAAATTACCAATCGGATTGCCTGCACCCGCTTTTAAAAGCGCCCAGTCTGCTTGTTCCTGAGTATTTTCAGAAAAATTAAGCTGACGGTCA
>NZ_JBMPXW010000002.1:0-3014 GCF_049367455.1 Acinetobacter lwoffii | reverse complement strand
CTGTTGAAATGAAATATCTCTGTGTTGATATTTCTTCATAATGACGTTTAAAAAGTAAACGTATTCATTAAAAAACTGATAAGAAAATATCAGCCTCCAGTGAATCCCGCGTTTAATTTAAACCGGGATTCCTGTGATAGAGCAAGGATTTAACAGACAGATTGGAGCAGGGCATATTTTCAGTTGTTAAACCATTCTTCTTCTCTAAAATTCCCGCAAATATCAATTAAAGCATCAGCTTCTCATCAGGATTTAACCCTGATTTCTAACTTTAAACCAAAAGCATCCAGTAATTTCTGCATAGACTTGAGTGTTGGATTTCCTTCAGGTTGTTCCATTTTCTGTAGAGTCTGGGGAGCAATCTTGGTAATTTTAGCCATATCGTTGAGTGTGAGGTGCAACTCGGTACGAATGAAGCGAGCAACCTGATGAAAAGGCCAGTCAGGATTGTTGCTGACGGTTTCAAGTACAGATAATCTCTTTTGCATCTGTTGAATCGGGGTCAGGGGCTTAAAGCGTTTATCCATGATTCAGCTCCTCCAATTGTTGGCAAATATTATTAATTCGATACTGGCTATTTTCAAGAATTTCAGGTGCCAATTGCAGATGCTGCATGTGCTCGAGTAACCCCTGATAAAGTGGTAATTGCTCGATTAATACCGCTTTGATTTCTTGTGGATCAATCATCGTGCTTTCGGCGATCTGTTCAATGACTGAATGCCAAATTGGCATGCCACCATGATCATCTCGCTCCCAACGTGTAGTTCGGGCAATACCATCTGGATGGAGCCACATCGGCGCAAAATCAAATAATGGGGTTAGTTGAATGATTCCATTATTGAAACGTTGAATCGCTGTATTACGGGTATGATTGTCTTTATTGCCTAAAGCGACATTGGCAAGATCACGCTTCAAATATTCAAAGATTTCCTGTTTTGGTTCAGTACAGCATTGCATCAACAGGCTACAGATCTGGTTATGGGTCATTCTTACCCCAAAACCGGCTTTTCCTCCCAGAGAAGCAATACTTTCCTGGGCAATTCTTTCAACCTTCCCATCGCTGACTTTACGGTCAAATCGGGGAATAAATAAAGTCTTACCATGCAGCTCCAGTTCCTGATGAACACGAAGTCCCAGGTATTGGGCAATTTTCATATATAAGGCTTCGTGCATCAAAATTTTATCTAGATTCTGATCACTGCCACGACTGAATTTCACCAGCCAATGCTGTTTGACCTGATCATCTGTCAGCGTGTGATCCAGATAGAACAGGTCATCGTGACCTTGGGTCAGCAGTAATTTTGGCCACTCGCCCTGAATACCAGAAGAACCGGCAATAAAAAGTCCATAAGAGGCCAAGGATTCAATAAATTTTTCTTGACGTTCTACGACTTGGTCCAGACTAAAGCCATGATTCTGCTGAACAGGGAACTGCCCCTGTAGCCATTCATAAGCCTCTTTAATCCGTAAATTACCAATCGGATTGCCTGCACCCGCTTTTAAAAGCGCCCAGTCTGCTTGTTCCTGAGTATTTTCAGAAAAATTAAGCTGACGGAGTAATTCTTTACGACCATAACCTTGAGGTAACAAATCCATCAGGAAGGCCGGCCAGGTAGATTGCAAGGTATTTTGCACATTTACTGGTAAATGATAGGCTAGCGCATGCCCATCGCTTAGGTTCATATAAGAAATAGCATATTCAAATAGATATGATGTGCGCGTGGCTGCTTGCCATCCAGTTTGTTGTTGACCGACAATCTCAACAATAGCGCAATCCAGCCATTCATCTTCCTGATAAACCTGCAGTGTGCAATATTGATCCATAATTTTATTAAAATAGTAAAGTAAAGTGATTTTATTTATTATATACCTATTTTAATAAAAAACTAATTTTATCTTCTAAAAGTTCTTTACCATTCTAAAAGGCCTTTCTTCACTAGAATACAAGACCCATGAGGCTATATAACAAGATGTATCCTGATAGAAATCACGATATAACCCAATTCATCCAAAAATAAGTTTGGCTAAAGACCTACATCGACATATAGCTTATAAATTTAATAATCCTGTAATTTTTTAAATATCTGGGGATATCTAGCCCTTACTACCTATAACTGCTTTTCTTTTGAATAAAATTTTAAGCAGCAAATAAAGGACTAAATCCCCGTTTGCGTAGTAATTTTCGGTACATGCTTGAACTCCGATCTGCCGGAAAATGCGCTTCTAAAGATAAATCCAGAGGTAAATATTCAGGTTTCTGATTTTCTACAATCACACGATCTTCCTCGAAAATTTTCATATTGAATGCATAGGCATCTTCAACCGGTAAATCTTTATCATAATTGCGGCAAATAGGCGCAAAAAGTCGTGTTGAACGTGCAGTCATCGGTGAAGCCGCATTCATGATGACCTGCTTGGCATCATTCGGAAAATGAATCGTAAGGGTTGCAGTAAAGGGTAGGCTCACTTCAAAATGACGTAACCATTTAAAATCTTCCTGGCCACGCTGCTCTGTTCCGATCGGATAACGTCCCACACTACTGATATAATCTGCATTAAAACCAACATCCGTTTCTGTCGTACTGTAATCAGGAACTTCTACATCCTCCGGATCACCAAAAGTATCGGGATGCACCCAGGCAAAATGTGCCACATCAATAAAACCTTCGAGCTGTCTTCCTGCAAAACATTGAATGTCTATCTGAGGGCAGACCAGTTGCTGATACTCAGCATCATCCCAAAAAGGCATATTAGGAATATGAGGTTCTGCATCTTTTGTAGCGCTTAATGAACACCAGATCAGACCATACTTTTCTACCGCAGCATAAGTTTTCAAATGGAAACGTTCCGATATTGTATGCTGAGGATGTGCAGGAATACGGTTGCATTTACCTTCATTGCCAAAGCGTAAACCGTGATAACGACACACCACGCCTTGGCCGTCATTTTTTCCCAAGCTTAAAGGTACACCGCGATGCGGACATGCATCTTTCGCCACCACCAGTTCATCGTTC